>CAJZFF010000065.1 GCA_915069725.1 uncultured Actinomyces sp. | reverse complement strand
GCGCGGTACCCAGGCCAGGTGTGCGCCGGTGGCGGTGGCCAGGGCGTCGGCGACGCTCAGCAGGCCGGGGACGCGGGCGGCACGCTCACCGATGAGGATGGTGGCGCCGTCGGCCCGCAGGGCCTCGACGAGGTCGGGGTGGGTCTGGCTGAGGTGGGCGACGACGCGGGCCTCCTCACCGGGCGGGGTGAGGATGGCCTGGGCGGAGAGCTTGCGGCTGCCGGCGCTCAAGCAGGTGGTCACGGTGGCCACGTTGACGCCGCCGGCGCGCACGCCCTTGCGCAGGCGCAGGAACAGCGAGCCGCACTCGTCCTCGGGCTCCAGGCCCAGGAGGAGGACCTGACCGGCCCGCTCCAGGTGACGGTAGGTGACGGCGCCCAGTCCGGTGCCGGCCACGCGGGCGGCCAGGAAGGAGTCCTCCTCCTGGCTGTGGCTGCGCACGCGCTGGTCGATGTCGTTGGTGCCCAGGACGGTGCGGGCGAAGCGGGACCAGGCCCAGGCGTCCTCCAGGGTGAGGCGGCCGCCGGGCAGGAGCCCCACTCCCCCGTCGGAGGCGGCGCGGGCCAGTCCCTGGGCGGCCACGTCCAGGGCGTCGGACCAGGAGGTGGTGACGAGCTCGCCGGTCTCCTCGTCGCGCACGAGCGGGACGGTGAGGCGGTCGGGCTGGGAGGACCAGGTGAAGGCGAAGCGGTCCTTGTCGGTGATCCACTCCTCGTTGACCTCGGGGTCGTTGCCGGCCAGGTGGCGCAGGACGACGCCGCGGCGCATGTCGACGCGGATGGCGGAGCCGGAGGCGTCGTGCTCGGTGACGGAGTCGGTGGAGACCAGGTCCATGGGGCGGGCCCGGAAGCGGTACTTCGCGGAGGTCAGTGCGCCCACTGGACAGATCTGGATGATGTTGCCCGAGAAGTAGGAGGCGAAGGGGCGCCCGGAGGCGTCCAGGTCCTCGCGGCCGGCACCCAGGTCGGGGCCGTAGTCGGTGCCGTCGGAGGCGCCGGGCTCGCCGCCGGGGCCGGTCAGGTCTCCCAGGGCGCTCAGGGAGGGCACGCCGCGGATCGTCTGGAGGTCGGCGTCGAGCCCCTCCTGGGGCGCCTCGGTGTGGAAGTCCAGGACGCGGGCGTCGAAGCGCCCGATCTGCTCGGAGTACAGGCCGCCGGTGTGCTCGGGCTCGCCGTCCATGTCGAAGGATGGGTGCCCGCCGCCGCGGCCCTGGAGGGCGATGAAGGGGTCGCCGGGGATCTGGTCGGCGAAGCGCACGCAGCGCTGGCACAGGATGCACCGGTCGCGGTCCAGCAGGATGTTGCTGGTCAGGCGCAGCGGCTTGGGGAAGGTGCGCTTGACGTCGGTGAAGCGGGTGGCGGACTGGGCGCCGGAGGCCATGAGCTCCAGGGCCTGGTTCTGCAGGGGGCACTCGCCGCCCTTGTCGCACACCGGGCAGTCCAGCGGGTGGTTGATGAGGAGGAACTCCATGGTGCCGGCCTGGGCCTTGGCGGCGACCTCGCTGGTGGCCTGGGTGGAGATCTCCATGCCCTCCATGGCGGTCATGGCGCAGGAGGGCTGGGGCTTGGGCATGGGCCGCACGACGCCGTCGCGCCCCGGCATGGCCACCTCCACCAGGCACTGGCGGCAGTTGGCCGACGGCGCGAGCAGCGGGTGGTCGCAGAAGCGCGGGATGCGCACGCCGACCTGCTCGGCGGCGCGGATGAGGAGGGTCCCCTTCTCGACCTCGACGGGCTGCCCGTCGATGGTCATGTGGACCATCTCGGGGGCCGGGGGCGCCGCGGGTGCGGAGCTCTTGGTGGTCGTCTCAGCAGTCATGGCTCACCGTGCGCTTTCGAAGACGGAGGAGGCGGCGTAGGGGAAGAGCTCGCCGGCGGCGGCGGTGTAGCCGGCCTCGAACTCCTCGCGGAACCGCTTGATGCCGGTCAGGACCGGGGTGGCGGAGGCGTCGCCCAGGGCGCAGAAGGAGCGCCCGGCGATGTTGGAGGCGATGGACTCGAGCTTCTCGACGTCGCCGGGCAGACCGCGCCCCGCCTCCAGGCGCAGCATGATCTGGCGCATCCAGTAGGTGCCCTCACGGCAGGGGGTGCACTTGCCGCAGGACTCGTGCTGGTAGAACTCGGTCCACCGGGTGACCACGCGCACCACGGAGACGGTCTCGTCGAAGACCTGCAGGGCGCGGGTTCCCAGCATGGAGCCGGCCTCGGCCACGGACTCGTAGTCCAGGGGGACGTCGAGCTCATCGGGACCGAAGATCGGCGTCGAGGAGCCTCCCGGCACCCAGAACTTCAGCTCGTGGCCGGGGCGGATGCCGCCGGAGAGCTCGATGAGCTCGCGCATGGTGATGCCGAAGGGGGCCTCGTACTGGCCGGGGTGGGCCACGTGGCCGGAGACGGAGAAGATGCCGTGGCCCTTGGACTTCTCGGTGCCCATAGTGGAGTACCACTGGGCGCCGCGGGCCAGGATCGCCGGGACCGAGGCGATGGTCTCAACGTTGTTGACCACCGTGGGCCGGGCGTAGAGGCCGGCGACGGCGGGGAAGGGCGGCTTGAGGCGGGGGTGGCCGCGGCGGCCCTCCAGGGAGTCCAGCAGGGCGGTCTCCTCACCGCAGATGTAGGCGCCGGCCCCGGCGTGCGCCGTGATGGTCAGCGGCTGGTCGCCGTCCAGGCCGAAGCCGGTGTCCAGCAGGCCGGACTCGGTGGCCTCGCGCACGGCGCTGAGCAGGCGGCGGTAGACGTGGGGGACCTCGCCGCGCAGGTAGACGAAGGCGTGGTCGCCGCCGATGGCGCGCGAGGTGATGGCGATGCCCTCGATGAGCGCCTGCGGGTTGGACATGATCGTGGGGATGTCCTTGCAGGTGCCCGGCTCGGACTCGTCGGCGTTGACCACGAGGTAGCGCGGGCCGCCGTCGACCGGGGGCAGGAAGGACCACTTCAGGCCGGTGGGGAAGCCGGCGCCGCCGCGTCCGCGTAGGCCGGAGTCCTTGATGAGGCCGATGAGCTCCTCGCAGCTGAGGGTCTTGGCCTTCTTGAGGCCCTCGTAGCCGCCGTGGTCGAGGTAGGTCTGCAGGGTCCAGGAGCGCTCCTGGTCCCACAGGTCGCTCAGGACCGGGGTGAGGGTCCCCGGCGCGGTGTAGATGGCGGTGTCACTCACTTGGTCTCCTCCTTCGGCGCGGTCCAGCCCTGCTCGCGGGCGATGCGCAGGCCGCGCAGGGTCGGCTCGCCGGGGCCGCGCCCCTCGTCGGTGCGGCCGTCCTCGAAGCCGGCCAGCAGGCGCTCGTTCTCGCGGAAGGTGGGGACGGTCTCGGGGCCGCGGGTGGGGGCGACGTCCTCGCCGCGCTCGAGGGCCTTGATCATGGCGACGGCGGAGTCGGGGGTCTGGTTGTCGAAGAACTCCCAGTTGACCATGACGACGGGGGCGTAGTCGCAGGCGGCGTTGCACTCGACGCGCTCGAGGCTGATGGTGCCGTCCTCGCTGGTCTCCTCGGCGCCCAGGCCGGTGTGCTCGGTGACCGCCTTCCAGATCTCGTCCCCGCCCATGACGGCGCACAGGGCGTTGGTGCACACGCCCACGTGGTAGGTGCCCACCGGGTGGCGGCGGAACTGGCTGTAGAAGGTGGCCACGGCGCTGACCTCGGCCCGCTCCAAGCCGAGCCGGGCGGCGCACAGGGCGATGCCGGCCGGGGAGACGTAGCCGTCCACGGACTGGATGAGGTGAAGCATCGGGATGAGGGCGCTGCGCTCCTTGCCCGCCGGGTAGCGGGCGATGATCCGCTCGATGTCGACCTGAAGGCCCTGGGCGACCTCGGTGCTGTATCCGGCGGCCACGGCGGCTTGCGCGACGGTGCCCACCGGGCCGACCGCGCTGACGGTGGCGATGGTCTCGACGGCCGGGTTGACTGCGTTCTCGGTGGTGCTCATCAGCGGTCCACGCCTCCCAGGACGGGGTCGATGGAGGCCAGGGTGGGCACGAGGTCGGCGATCATGCCGCCCTCCCCCATCATGGCCAACGACTGCAGGTTGGAGAAGGAGGGGTCGCGGAAGTGGACCCGGTAGGGGCGGGTGCCGCCGTCGGAGACGGCGTGGACGCCCAGGATCCCCTTGGCGTGCTCAACGGTCTGGTAGACCTGCCCGGCCGGGACCCGGAAGCCCTGGGTCACCAGCTTGAAGTGGTGGATGAGGGACTCCATGGAGCTGCCCATGATCTCGCGCACGTGCTCCAGGGACTGGCCCTGGCCGTCGGTGGCGATGGACATGCGTGCGGGCCAGGCGATGGTCGGGTCGGCCACCATCGTGGTGTTGGAGGGGTCGTCGCCGCGGGCGGCGATCTCCTCGAGGCGGTCCAGGCACTGGGAGACGATCTTGAGGGACTCGTAGGCCTCGTCCAGGCGGATGCGCAGGCGGTTGTAGCAGTCGGAGACCTTGTAGGTGGGGACCCGGAAGTCGTAGGTCTCGTAGCCGCAGTAGGGGTTGGTGCGCCGCAGGTCCAGCGGGTAGCCGGCCGCGCGCAGGCAGGGCCCGGTCAGGCCCAGGGCGAGCCCTCCGGCCAGGCTGATCTCCCCCACGCCGATGAAGCGGGACTTGAGGATCGGGTTCTCCAGGAGCAGCAGCTCGAGCTCGTGGATGTCCTTCTTGATGTCCGGCATGACCGAGCGCACGAACTCGGTGAAGCCCTCGGGGATGTCCTGGGCCAGGCCCCCGGGGCGGATGTAGGCGTGGTTCATGCGCAGCCCGGAGACCATCTCGAAGGCCTTGAGGATGTTCTCGCGGCAGCGGAAGGCGATGGTCATGAGCGTGGTGCCGCCCAACTCGTTGCCCCCGGTGCCCACGGCCACGACGTGGGAGGCGATGCGGTTGAGCTCCATGAGCAGCACGCGGGTGACGGTGGCCTTCTCGGGGACGTCGTCGGTGATGCCCAGGAGCTTCTCGACGGCGAGCGCGTAGGCGACCTCTTGGAAGAAGGGGGCCACGTAGTCCATGCGGGTCACGAAGGTCTCGCCCTGCACCCAGGTGCGGTACTCCATGTTCTTCTCGATACCGGTGTGCAGGTAGCCGGTACCGACGCGGACCTCGGTGACGACCTCGCCGTCGGCCTCCAGGACCAGGCGCAGCACGCCGTGGGTGGAGGGGTGGACCGGGCCCATGTTGAGGACGATCCGGTCGTTGCGCAGGCGGTCGGCCTCGTCGCGCTCGGCGATCTGGGCGACGACGTCGTCCCAGTCCCCGCCGCTGACGGTGAACTGCTCGGCGCCGGCGGACAGCTCATCCGTGGCGGGGCCGGAGGCGCGGAAGGTGCTTGCGGTGCTCATCAGCGGTAGGACCTCCGGGTGTCGGCGGGCGGGGTCTGGGCGCCCTTGTACTCGACGGGGATGCCGCCCAGCGGGTAGTCCTTGCGCTGGGGGTGGCCCACCCAGTCGTCGGGCATGGCGGTGCGGGTCAGGTGGGGGTGGCCGTCGAAGACGATGCCCATGAGGTCCCAGGTCTCGCGCTCGTGCCAGTCGTTGCCGGGGTAGAGCGAGACGAGGGAGGGCACGTGCGGGTCGGTCTCGGGGCAGGCGACCTGCAGGCGCAGCTGACGTCCGCCGTGGGTCAGGCTCATGAGCTGGATGCAGGCGTGCAGCTCGCGCCCGGCCAGCTCGGGGTAGTGGACGCCGCTGACGCCCAGGCACAGCTCGAAGCGCAGGTCCTGGTCGTCGCGCAGGGGGCGCGCGACGTCGAGCAGGTGCTCGCGGGCGATGAACAGGGTGAGCTCGTCGTGCTCGATGACGACCTTCTCGATGGCGACGGCCGGGTCGATGCCGGCCTCCTGGAGGTCCTCGATGAGGGCGTCGACGACGTCGTCGAACCAGCCGCCGTAGGGGCGCGCGGCGGCGGGGGCGAGGGTGACGACGCTGCGGTGCTCGCCGTAGCCGGTGGTGTCGCCGGCGTCGGAGGCGCCGAACTGGCCGGTGGGGGCGGCGATGACCTCCAGGCGCAGCTCGGGGCGCACGGGGGTGCCGGCGACCTCGGGGACGGCGGGGACCTCGGGGGTCTCGGTCAGGGCCTCGGAGCCCGAGTCGTGTCCCGGGGCGTTCTTCTCACTCATGCCAGCAGGCCCTTCATCTCATGGGTGGGGGTGGCGGACAGGGCGGCGGCCTCGACGGCGCGGGCGATCTCCTCGCGGTGCTTGAACAGCGGCTTCTTCTCGATCTGGCGGGTCAGCTCGAGCATGGCGTTGAGGAGCATCTCGGGGCGCGGCGGGCAGCCCGGCAGGTAGATGTCCACCGGGACGATGTGGTCGCAGCCCTGGACGACGGCGTAGTTGTTGAAGATGCCTCCCGAGGAGGCGCAGGCGCCCATGGAGATGACCCACTTGGGCTCGGGCATGGAGTCGTAGACGTTGCGCACGATGGGGGCCATCTTGTGGGAGACGCGGCCCGAGACGATCATGACGTCGGCGTGGCGCGGGGAGGCGCGGAAGACCTCCCAGCCGAAGCGGGCCATGTCGAAGCGGGGGGTGCCGGCGGCCATCATCTCGATGGCGCAGCAGGCCAGGCCCATGGTGACGGGCCACATGGAGCGAGCCTGGGCCAGGCCCGCGAGCTTCTCGACGGTGGTCAGCAGGAAGCCCGGGCTGTCGACCTCGGCGGCAGCGGCGGCGTAGGGGTCATGGCGCTTGGAGGGGATGGACGCCATGTAGGCGTTGTGCTTCTTCATGCTCTTCACTGCTGTGTTCTCCTTGGGATCGTCGGGCTGGGTCCTGGCCGGTCAGAGCGGCTTCAGTCCCAGTCCAGTCCGCCGCGACGCCACTCGAGGATGTAGGGCACGGTGATGAGGCCGATGAACAGGACGGCCGCTCCCAGCCCGAAGAACCCCAGGCGCCCGAAGGCCGTGGCCCAGGGGTAGAGGAAGACCACCTCGACGTCGAAGATGATGAAGGTCATGCCCACCAGGTAGAAGGAGACGGGGAAGCGCCCGTGCTCGGTGTTGGCGGGGGTGGGGTCGATGCCGCACTCGTAGTTGGCGACCTTGACCCGGTTGCGCCGGGCGGGGCTGATGATGGCGCTCATGGCCAGACCGCCGACGGCCACCAGGAGGGCCAGCGCGGCCATGATGAGCAGGGAGGCGTAGGGGTTCATGCTTCCGGCACCATCCTTGTCAGGAGCTGGATGAAGTGGTCGATTCCGTCGCCGCCGCGGCGCTCCCACCCGTCGGACAGGAGCTTGGTGACGAGCTTCATGAGGCGCTTGCGCGGCAGCCCGTAGCGGGTGCACAGGCGCATGACCTCGGGGTGCTCGATGAGGGCGACGAAGACACGGCCGAGCGTGTAGTAGCCGCCCATCTCGGAGCTGAGGGCCTTGGGGTACTGGGCCAGGACCTGCTCACGGCCGGAGGTGGTCGTGCGGGCGGATGCCTGGGCGGCGGCCTGGGCGGCCAGGCGGCCGGACATGAGGGCCTGGGCGATGCCCTCGCCGTTGAAGGGCGAGACCATGCCTCCGGCGTCGCCCAGCAGCATGAGGCCGTCGGCGTAGTGCGGCTTGCGGTTGAAGGCCATGGGCAGGGCGGCGCTGACCAGGCCGCCGACCTGGTTCTCCTTGGTGAAGCCCCAGGAGGCCGGGACGTTGTCCATCCAGCGGTTGAACACGGCGCGGTAGTCGATGGAGGTGGCCTGGGCGCGCGAGGAGACCGAGCCGAGCCCGACGTTGACCAGTCCCTCCCCCACGGACCAGATCCAGCCGTAGCCGGGCAGGAGGTCGGACTTGCCGGGCGCGCCGTCCCACAGCTCGAGGCGGGACTCCATCCAGGCGTCCTTGGCGCGCGGGGAGCGGAAGTAGGCGCGCACGGCCACGCCCATGGGGCGCCGCTCGTTCTTGGTACGCCCGACGGCGGTGGCCAGGCGGGCCGAGACGCCTCCGGCGTCGATGACCAGTGGGGCGGTGAAGGTGGTGGGCCCCTCGATGCCGGGGTAGGCGACCCGGTTGGTGGGGCGGGCCTCGACACCGGTGACGCGGCCGGTGGGCGAGGTGACGGGGCCGGTGACGGTGACGCCGGTGAGCAGGCGGGCTCCGGCTGCGGCGGCGGGCTCGGCCAGGTCGCGGGCGAGCAGGGCGC
>CAJZFF010000064.1 GCA_915069725.1 uncultured Actinomyces sp. | reverse complement strand
GGCGGGCCCGCTCCGACCAGGCGGCGTGCGCCGGCAGCTGCATGGCGCTTGCCGGCAGGGCATCCAGCAGCGAGATGAGGCCGTTGAAGACGCGTTCGCTGCGCGAGACGCTCATGCCCTGGGACAGCAGACCGGACAGGGCCACTCCCCGACCGGTGGACAGCAGCACGAGCCCGTCGGGGTCCTCCCGCAGAACCTCGGGCGCGGGCACGCCTGAGGCCGTCAGCAGGCGGTGGCGCTGCGCGAAGGACGGGGCCTGGCTCGGGCGCAGGACCTTGGCGTAGGCGGTGGTCTCATCCGGGAAAGTGGCGCGCACGACCGCTCGACGCGTGGGACGGTAGGCGACCATTGTGGCCTTGACCTGCGTGCCGATCCGGGCCGAGAGCAGCGAGGGCGTGCAGGCCACCACCAGACCGGGCAGCTCGGGGTCGGCCGGGTGACGCCACACGTGAACCGCGGGACCGTCCCCGCCAGTGGGGGCGACTCGGGTCAGTCCCGGTGCGTGCGGGTTGGACAGGCGAGCCGTCGTGGCGCACAGGTACTCGGTGGTGGAACGCCCGTTGGGCGCGACGACAACGGCCGTGTACCCCACCGACACCCCCGCTCCGGGGCGATGGTGGACTGAGTGGACCTCCCAGCTGGCCAGACGCTGGCCGGCCGGGGCGAGGGCGGCGGAGAGCACGGACGCGGCACGCGGCCCCGTCAGCAGGGCCACCTCCTCGGGCTCTTGGGACGCCGACGAGTGGTTCATAGCAGTTAGTCTGCCCCACCCACCTGATGGTTCGCCTCCAAAACGGCCCCGGGTGTTCGACAACAGCGGAAGCCCATCCGTCCCCGCACGACGCGCTGGGTGGTCCAGATGGAGGACGTGCAGGGGCACAGATCTGTCACTTCTGGCGACTTTTTGGTCGGCTCGGGGAGAGGGCGCCGGGCCTGCGTCCTCCATCTACGCTGGTCCACGCCGTCCCCTCCTGTCACAGGGTGTCAGCCCCTGCCGGAATAGTCGCCAATCGTGACACTTCGGTGCCTCCCGCCTCGCGTGGGAGGGCTGCCGGTGGAGTGCGAACACGTGGAAGAATCCACCCATGCGAGACCTCGCCACCCTGCCCAAGGCGCACCTGCACCTGCACTTCACGGGGTCGATGCGCCTGGAGACCCTCATTGAGCTGGCCTCCAGCGCGCGCACGCGTCTGCCCTCGAACTTCCTGGACGGCGATCCGCTGCGCGTGCCCGCTGACCGGCGCGGCTGGTTCCGCTTTCAGCGCGCCTATGACACGGCCCGGGCCCTGGTGCGTACCCAGGAGGTCATGCGCCGCATCGTCCTGGAGGCCGCCCTGGATGACGCCGCCGAGGGCTCGCGCCGCCTGGAGATCCAGGTCGACCCGACCAGCTACGCCCCCTTCGTCGGCGGGATCACCCCGGCCCTGGAGATCATCCTCGACGCCGCCAAGCAGGCCACGACCCTGAGCGGGGTGGAGGTGGCGGTCATTGTGGCGGCCTCCCGGATGCGTCACCCGCTGGACGCCCGCACGCTCGCGCGCCTGGCGGTGCGCTACGCCGGAGACCAGCCGGGCGAGGTGATCGGCTTCGGCCTGTCCAACGATGAGCGCGCCGGGCAGACCTCCTCCTGGGAGCGGGCCTTCGCCATCGCCCGCCGGGGCGGCCTGGCCTCCATGCCACACGGAGGGGAGCTCTTGGGACCCGACCACCTGCGCGAGGTCGTCTCCGCGCTCGGCCCCACACGCCTGGGCCACGGGGTACGCGCCGGTGAGGACCCCGCGCTGCTGGACGCGATCGTCGCCTCTGGCATCAGCCTCGAGGTCTGCCCCGCCTCCAACGTGAGCCTGGGCGTCTATCACAGCCCCGACGACGTCCCTCTGCGTACGCTCATGAGCCACGGAGCGCAGATCGCCCTGAGCGCCGATGATCCCTTGCTCTTCCAGTCCCGGCTCGTCGACCAGTACGAGATCGCCCGGGCCCTGGGCTGCGACGACGCCGAGCTGGCCGAACTGGCCCGCGGCTCGATCCGCGCCTGCTTGGCCTCCCCGACGGCCAAGCGGACCTGGCTGGCCGAGGTGGACGCCTGGCTGGCGGCACCCGACCAGGCTCCGGGAGCGCAGTCCGATGGCCCGGAGGCAGGCGGCCTCGGCCCTGACGCGCTTGCAGGATAGGGCTAGAACCGGCTGCGAGCACGCCCGGATAAGGACTCTGGGACGCAGGACCACGCCCCAGGCTCAGGGGCAGTACCAGCAACGCCCACTCCCCAGAGCCAGAGGCGCCCACGACGGACCACATGTTCGCGCAGCGAGCCACGGGGCCGCCACGGCTTTGGACAGCAGTTTGGACAGACAGTCTAAAAGCCGACCTGGACGGGCTCGGGCACGAGGGTGACGCCGTAACGCTCACGCACTCCGGCCACCACCGCGTCGCGCAGGCGCGCCAGGTCGGCCCCAGTCGCACCGCCCCGGTTGGTCAAGGCCAGCACGTGCTTGGTGGAAAGCCCGGCCGGTGCGCCGGCCTCCACGGCGAAGCCCTTGCTGAAGCCGGCGTGGTCGATGAGCCAAGCGGCACTGGTCTTGACCAGCCCCTCGATGACGGGGGCGGCCTTGGTACCGAGCACCACCTGCGAGTGGTCGGTGACCGGGAAGCGCGGCGCGCCCTCGGGCAGCTGCTCAGCCTGCTCCATGGTCAGGATCGGGTTGGTGAAGAAGGAGCCGGCCGACCAGGTGTCGTGGTCGGCACCGTCCAGCACCATCCCCTTGGAACGGCGCAGCTCGAGAACCGCCTCACGCAGCTCGCGCTCGGGCACGCGCTCACCCAGCTCGACTCCGAGTGCCCCGGCCAGCTGGGAGTAGGCGATCCGGGAGGACAGGGAGCCCTGCCGCACGGCGAAGGTGGCGTCGAGGACCACCCAGCGCCCGGTCGGCCCCCACAGGCGCCCGCCACCCACCTCGGTGTCAGTGAGGGACTGCTTGAGACGCGAGTCCCGGTAGGCCAGCCCCAGCTCGCCCAGGGCCAGCCAAACCACCCGGTTGCGCAGACGGTCCCAGGCGCGCACGCTGGCGATGAGCTCGGCGACCTCGGCGCCGTAGGCCCCGATGTTCTGCACGGGGGCGGCGCCCACCGTGCCGGGGATCCCGGACAGGGGTGCGAACCCGGCCCACTGGCTGGCGATGGCCTCGCGCACCAGGTCGTCCCAGGTGGTGCCGGCGGTGGCGGTGACCTCGACGCCGCCGCACACCGAGTCCGAGACGAGTGAGACCTCGGCGCGGGCGTCCCGGATGACGAGACCGTCGAAGCCGGCGTCGGAGGCCAAGATGTTGGAGCCGCCGCCGATAACGAGGACGGGCGTGCCTGCGGCGTCGGCCTCGCGGATCGCCTCGGTCAGCTCGCTCTGCGTGGTGGCCTCGACGTAGCTGCCCACCGGGCCGCCCACGCGGAGCGTGGTCAGCTCGGCCAGGCTGGTCGGCCGGGCGCCGGAGCCCGGCGTGTGCGCCAGGGCCTGGACGGGTTCGGGCCAGGCGGACGGGTCGACGTCAGCACTCAGCGGGACGGTGCAGTCACCCTCCGCCAGGCGCGGATCGATCGACAGCTCGGTCGACGTCGCAGCCCGCGGTGCAGCTGACGGATCGATGGGGGCGCGGTCATCTGGGGTGGTGGTCAACGGAGGTCTCCGCTCTTCCTGATCGGTTCCTCGTGAGACAAGCAGGGCCCCGCTCACACCAGTAGTGTGCACGGAGCCCCGAGACGCGGCCGGGCCGCTCGTCTCACTTCTTGTTGCGACGCTGGTGACGCGTCTTGCGAAGCAGCTTGCGGTGCTTCTTCTTGGCCATGCGCTTGCGGCGCTTCTTGATGACGGATCCCATGAGATCTCCTCGCAGTTCGCTTGTAGTGCCCGCAGACCCTCCCTGCGGGCCGAGGCAGGCCGGCGAGGGTTATGCCATGGGGCGGTTGGTCGGCGCGTGAGGCTCAGCGGCCGACCACGCAGGTGACCGCCTGAGTGTAGCGGCTCCTAGGACCCTGATGCCTCTGACGCGTCGTGGCCCCAGTCACCCAGACCTGCGGACAGGTAGTCGTGAACGGCGCGCTCGGGGACGCGGAAGGAGCGTCCGACCTGCATCGCGGGCAGGTCGCCGGAGTGCACCATCCGGTAGACGGTCATCTTGGACACGCGCAGCATCGCCGCCACCTCGGCCACGGTGAGGAACGAGGGGGCGCCGGAGGCGCTGGGGGATGTGGGAAGGCCCGGTGCCATGAGCTTGAGGTCCGTTCGTCGCGGGTGGCCCCGTCGGGGCAGGAACACAGCCAATATATCTCCGCACCAGCCTTCGCACAGGGATTCTCGGGCACCATTCGCCACAGGCGTCGCATTTCACACTCGGTCACCAATCGTCGCTGCCGCAACCTCGCTGACCCACCCCTGATCCGGCCGTCAGAACAGCGAGTACCGGAGCCCGCTCACCGGCCCCACCCGAACACACCCGACCCACGACGCCGGGAAACGTGACGAAGCCCCACCAGCGGGACCACAATGGCGACCGTGCCCCAGACAGACACCGCCCAGGAGCCGGAGCCCGGCCGCAGATCCCGCGGCGAGACCCCGACCGGGAAGCGCGGCGCCTCCCAGGCCGGCCGGCGACGTCAGGCCCACTGGCACGCCCCACTCGTGGGCGTCGTCGGCCATGCGTGGAAGCGCCACAAGAAGCACCCGGGCTCCGCAGAGGGAGCCGGCCCCCTCGATGAGCCGCTGCCCCACCCTCCACTACCAGGCACGGAGCCCACTGGGATTCGCCGTCTGCTCAGGCATATCGAGCCCCTCGGCCAGATCGCGAGGGCAGCCCGCTTCTACCCGGCCCGGCTGGCCGTCATCGTCTTCGCGGCCATCATCGTGGTGGTGACCGGCCTCCTCAGCCTCCCCATCGCCACGACCAGCGGGGAGCACGCCGACTTCCTCGACGCCCTGTTCACCGCCACCTCGGCCGTGTGCGTCACCGGCCTGAGCACGGTGGACACGGCGATCTACTGGTCCACCTTCGGACACGTCGTCATCATCCTGGCCGCGGCCGTGGGCGGTCTGGGAGTCATGACCCTGGCCTCCCTGCTGTCCCTGGCGGTGTCCCGGCACGTGGGACTGACTCAGCGGATGCTGGCGGCCTCGGAGAACCAGTCGCGCCTGGGTGAGGTGGGGCGGCTGCTGCGCGCCGTCATCTACACGGCCGCCGGCTGCGAGCTCCTCCTGACGCTCATGCTGCTGCCGCCCTTCCTCAGTCACGGCCTCGATGTGGGCCACGCCCTGTGGTACGCGGTCTTCATGGCGCTGTCGATCTTCAACAACGCCGGCTTCGTCATCATGCCCGAGGGCCTGGAGGCCTACTCCACCGACTGGTGGATCGGCCTGCCGATCATCCTGGGGACCTTCATGGGCGCCGTCGGCTTCCCCGTCATCCTGGACATCATGGGCCGACGTCGCCGCCCCCGCACGTGGAGCCTGCACACCAAGCTGACCCTGACGACCTACCTGGCCCTCACGGTCGCCTCGACCATCGCCATCGCCACCTTCGAGTGGAACAACCCACTCACCTACGGCTCCCTGCCCACGAGCGGGAAGATCATGACCGCACTCGTCAACGGCGTCAACGCCCGCTCCTCGGGGCTGTCCACGATCCCACCCGAGCACATGCACGAGGCGACCTGGTTCCTTCAGGACGCCCTCATGTTCGTCGGGGGCGGCTCGGCCTCAACGGCCGGCGGCATCAAGGTGACGACCTTCGCGGTCCTGCTGCTGGCGATCCTCGCCGAGGCCCGCGGCGACCAGGACATCGAGGCCTTCGGGCGGCGCATCACCCCCTCAACCGTGCGCCTGAGCGTGGCGGTGGCCTTCATCGGCTCCAGCATCATCGGGCTGGCCACACTCCTGCTGCTGCAGATGACCAACCTGTCCCTGGACCGGATCCTCTTCGAGGTCATCAGCGCCTTCGCGACCGTGGGCCTGTCCACGGGCATCACTCCCTCCCTGCCGGACGGGGCCAAGTACGTCATCGTGGCGCTCATGTTCGTCGGCCGCGTGGGCACCATGACGGCGGCCAGTGCCCTGGCGCTGCGCGAGCGGCGCCGCGTCATCCGGATGCCCGAGGCCAGCCCGATGATCGGCTGACCGGGGCGGCAGCCCCACTGACGTCGGACGGCCCTGTTTCCAGGAACCGGTGAACGCCGTCGGGAACTGTCTGGATCAGGCCCCCTCTGGAGCGAGCAGCTGCCTGAGAGTGGCGGCGGCACTCTCCACATCAGCACGGCCGGTGATGAGCTGCTCGACGATGAGGCCGAAGGAGACGCTCTGGATGAGGGAGGCCAGCTGATCGGGACTCAGACGGCAGGAGATCGTTCCCACCCTCTGCCCGTTGCGGCACAGGCGGATAAGACCGCCGTGGATGTCCCGGTAGCTCTCCTGGACCAGGACGCTCATCTCGGGATCACGGGTCAGCTCCCCCCAGGCATGGTAGGCCAGAGGCGCCCAGGAGCTCAGACCGACGTCGCCAGGAGCCTCATGGGCATCATCCTGCCGGTCCGCCTCTGAGCCGGCTGCCGCGCCGTGCCGCTGATAGTTGAGCAGGGTCAGCGCCTCTATGAAGTCCCGTTCGAAGTCGAGCGGCTCCTCGGACTCGGCGATCCGCTTGATCCGCTCGACGAGCGGCCCCATGCGCCTGGTCAAGACGGCCCGAATGAGGGAGCGCTTGCCCTCGGGGAAGTAGCGGTAGACGGTCGACGACGACATTCCGGCCGCGGCGATGACCTCGTCCATGGAGGTGGCCTGGAAGCCGTTACGCGCGAAGCACCCCTCGGCGGCCTGCAGGATCCGGTCGGTCTGACGCTCCCGGTAGGCGGCGGTCACTCGTGGCATACCCCCAGCATAGGTGACCCCAGACATCGCAAATCGAAACGATCGTTGTTGACTAGGCATCGCAGGAAGCCTAGACTCCCGAACGCAAACGAAAACGATAGTTTTGATATGGAGTTCGCGATGACACTCACAGCGACATCCACTCTCAAGCAGACCGAGCCAGCACGGGAGACACAGGAGGAGACTCCCGCGGCCGCGCAGCGGCCCAATCGACGTGCGGTCATGGTCAGCGCCGTCCTCACCCAGCTGATGATCGTCCTGGACCTGACGATCATCGCCATCGCTCTGCCGCACATGCAGGAAGACCTGGGAATGACCGTGTCCCAGAGCCCGTGGACGGTCACCGGCTACAGCCTGGCCTTCGGCGGCCTCGTGCTCTTCGGGGGAAGGCTCTGCGCCGTGGTCGGCATCCACCGCTCCTACCAGGTCGGTCTGATCGGATTCGGGATCGCCAGCCTCGCAGCCGGGATGGCGACCTCCTTCCCAGTCCTGCTGGCGGCCCGCGTGGCCCAGGGCTGTTTCGGCGCCCTACTGGCCCCCACCTCGCAGTCACTGCTCAATGTCACCTTCACCGAGCGCACTGAGCGCGAGCGGGTCTTCGCGATCTTCGGCGCCACTGGCGGCCTGGGAGCGGCCGTCGGGCTGCTTGTCGGCGGGGCACTGACCGACTGGTTCAGCTGGCGCTGGGCCCTCTACATCAACATTCTCCTGGCCGCCGCCTCCCTGCTCATCGGGCAGCGCAGCCTCCCGCCGGCCGACCAGCGCGACCGCGGCTCACGCATCACTGACGACCTGAGCGGCCTGGTCCTGGGCTGCGGGGCCTGCTTCAGCGCCGTCTACGGGCTCGACCGGGCCCAGCAGACCTCCTGGACCTCAACGACGACCGTCACCTGGCTGGCGCTCGGTGGGATCGCCGCTGTGCTGTTCGTGGTGCGCGAGCGCTACGCAAACCGCCCAGTACTGCCGTTGTCGATGCTGGCACTGCCGGTACGGGCCGCCTCCTACGCCACCCAGTTCACAGCCGGTGCCGCCCAGATGGGAGCCACCATCTATCTGACCTACTACGTCCAGAACCACTTCGACTACTCGCCCTTCAAGAGCGGAGTGGCGTTCCTCCCCATGATCGCGGCCCTGGTGGCCACGGCCATCACGGCCGGGCGCCTCATCGTTCCCCGCCTCGGTGCACGCGGCACCCTGCCGCTGGGGCTG
>CAJZFF010000063.1 GCA_915069725.1 uncultured Actinomyces sp. | reverse complement strand
GCCGGCGCTCGTAGATGTCGTAGAGGAGGTTGTCGCCTGCCATGCCGTTTTCCTCGGGGCTCCTCGGTGGGGTTGTTGGGGGACGGGGCCCGACGGCGCGGGGCCACCTCCAACGCTATCGTGCAAGGCCCCTCCTGCGCTGGACGAGCCGGTTAACAGCCGGGTCAAATCCGGCCATCAGGTTCGCCCAGGGTTGCCGGGGCACAACAGAGGCGTGCCAGACGGCCGGGCCGCACTGGCGCTGGCAACGACGGCCGCGGAAGCTGCCGCCGCAGGCCACGGTGCCTGCCGCGTCACATCGCCGTCCGGATCGCTACCACCACAACCTACGCTCACGTAACCTACGGAGTCGTAAGGTTCAGCATCGACCCGTTCCCACCCCACTCCACCCAGAAGGACGCTCACGCCCATGTCACCGACATCGCCCTCGACGTCGCAGGCCCCGCGCCGCTCTGCGTCCATGAGCGCCAAGGGCGTCATCGCCTCCGTCAAGCCGAGGCTGCGCGGATGGATCCACGCCGGTACCGCACCGCTGGCCCTGGCGGCCTGCATCGTGCTGACGGTGCTGGCGCCGGGAGCGGGCCTGAAGTGGGCCTGCGCCGTCTACCTGACGTGCTCGCTGCTACTGTTCGCCAACTCCGGCGTCTACCACATCGGCACCGGGCACTGGCCGGCGAAGGTCGCGGCCACCCTGCGGCGGATCGACCACGCGAACATCTACCTGCTCATCGCCGGCACCTACACGCCCCTGTCGGCGGCGCTGCTGCCGACGCGCACGGCCACCCTGGTCCTGGGGATCGTGTGGGCGGGGGCGGCGATCGGCACGACCACGAACCTACTGTGGATGCACGCCCCGCGCTGGTTCACCACCGCCCTCTACATCATCCTGGGCTGGGTGGCGGTCTGGTTCCTGCCGCAGTTCTGGCGGGAGGGCGGCCCCGTGATCGTGTGGCTGCTGGTGGCAGGCGGCGTGACCTACACGCTGGGCGCCGTGGTCTATGCCCGCAAGACTCCCGACCCATCGCCGCGCTGGTTCGGCTTCCACGAGATCTTCCACGTGTGCACCGTGGCCGCGTGGGCCTGCCAGTGCGTGGCCTGCTTCCTGGCGGTTGTGCGCTAGAGGGGGCGGAGCCGACCGTGAGGCGACCCCCGAGGCCGCCAGGCCCGGTGCACGGGCCGCCACACCATCGAGCCGAGCGCTTTACCCACCGAGTCTTCCGACCCCCGCGACGCCGCCGATCAGGCGGGCCGGCAAGGATTCACCCGCCTCGGCACCCGACCGCGGACCCGGAATATTCCAGCACCTTTCGCCAACTACACAGCATCTCCCCAGGCTGCGGCGTAGACTCGCGCTTCAACCCCGGTCGGCCCTACGAGGAGCCGCCGGGTGTCGTCGTCGCAAGGTGACCCGACCGGCTGCCGAGCGACCAGCACCAGTCATCCAAGGAGGACCCATGTCCGAGCAGTCACAGGGCACCTGGCTCACTCAGGAGGCCTACGACCGGCTGGCCGCCGAGCTCGAGCACCGCAAGACGACCGAGCGCAAGGAGATCGCCCAGCGCGTGGAAGCGGCCCGCCAGGAGGGTGACCTGCGGGAGAACGCCGGCTACCACGCCGCCCGCGAGGAGGCGGGGCTCAACGAGGCGCGCATCATCCAGCTCGAGGAGACCCTGGAGAACGCCCAGATCGGCGAGGCGGCCGACGACGGCTCGGTCTCGGCCGGCACCATCGTCACCGCGAAGGTGGCCGGAAAGGAGCAGGTCTTCGCCCTGGGCGGCCAGGAGATCACCGAGGACGTGCCCGACGGCGTCAAGGTCTTCTCCCCCGACGCCCCGCTGGGGCAGGCCCTCATGGGGCACCGCGCGGGCGACACCGTCTCCTACGAGGCCCCCAACGGCCGGAAGATCCAGGCCGAGATCGTCAAGGTCGAGCGGGTCTGAGCCTCTTTTCCGCTCCCCTTCCACCGAGCCGGGCGTTTTTCGCGCAGCCCCTCCGAATTTCCGTCGGGCACCGCGAGAAATGCCCGGCTCAGATCCTAAGGCACCCAAGAAAACAACCACCCCCCTGAGATGCTGAGATGACGCAAGGAGAGTTCTATGGGTTATGCAATGTATTTCTACAGATTCAGCGATGGACGCAGCATCGGAGGCAACAAGCAGGGGTTGTGGAACTTTCTTGAGCGCCGAGGATTAAGTCTTCAGCGCAGCCCACACTCCAGCGACACGACACACCTGGTGAACGCCGACGGTTCGGTACTATTATTCGCCGACGGCTACCCACGAGATCTCATCCTCTCCGACCCCTCCATTCACGACTCAGAGCTGAGCGCTTTCATTGCACACGCCCATCTCAGCGATGACGAGTGCGAACTTCTCTACGACCTGTGCGTCTCGACGAACTTCCTCCTCGTTCACGTGGACGCACCCCTACTATTCGTCATCCCAGACGGGAATCACCAGATCGACCAACTGCCGCAAGAGGTAAGGGATGACGCAGACCGAGGTGAGATTGAGATTGTTGTGGCCAACAGCTGGCAGGAAATGCAAGCCGCATTAAAGTACGAGTAGACGCGCATTCTGTAAAAACGAGGACTCCAGCCACGGACGGGATGTATCCCATGGGCTTTTCTCTCTATCTGTACAAGATCAACGGAGATCGACTCGTCGATCCGGATCGCGAAGGCGTGCAGAAGTTCTTGCGACGGCGTCGAATGCACATGAAGGTCTTCCCGCCCTCCAGCGCAGACCGGTCATCATCCGCGACCCTGCTCAACGAGGACGGAACCGACATCGATGTCGATGGGCTCCAGGACTTCCACTTCTCCGGCGTGCTCGAGGAGGATGAGGCGATGACGGCGGGGACCGGGCACGCCCACCTCACTGCCGGTGAGTGCGACTTCATCTTTGATCTGTGCATCTTGGCGGGCTTCATGATCGTCAACCCTCAGGGAGGCCCCAGCTTCATCATCCCGCGCGGGAACCACACGGCCGAGAATCTGCAAGCCATCACGCAAGACATGAGTGCGGAGGATCAGGAGCAGGACATCGTCACTATCAACAGCAGTGAGGAGCTTCAGGCGCTACTCACCGGCGGGTTCCAGAACTTCCTCGACTGGCGCGAGAGGGCCTTCACCCAGCTGGGGCTGAACAGCTCCGGGCCGGAGTCCTCACCGAGCACCTGACCGACACCCGCACTCGCGCCTCCACCCCGGCCGCTCCTCGCGGTCAGTGAAGCGCGGGAGGGAATAGGCGCCGGCCGCAGTACCGTGTCCTTATGTTCAACGCCCTTCGTCACTCGCTCAGCGGATCGGCGCCGGCCGGCCGCGAGACGCCGGTCCTGCCCAACCCCGGAGAGCACCCAGTGCTGGGGACTGCCCTGGACGGGCCGTGGCCCGAGGGCAGTCGGGTCATCTACCTGGCGGCCGGCTGCTTCTGGGGCGTGGAGCGGATCCTGTGGCGCCAGGACGGCGTCGTCTCGACGTCGGTGGGCTACATGGGCGGTCAGACGCCCAACCCCACGTACCAGGAGGTGTGCACCGGGGCGACCGGTCACGCCGAGACGGTACGAGTCGTCTACGACCCTGCCGTGTGCGGCGAGGGTGGGGAGACCCTGCTGCGGACTTTCTGGGAGAACCACGACTCCACTCACCTGAATCGCCACGGCAACGACGTCGGCACCCAGTACCGCTCGGCGGTGTGGACGACGACGCCGGCCCAGCGCGAGGCGGCTGTGCGGATCCGCGACGCCTTCCAGGGCGAGCTGACGCGCCTGGGGCTGGGAACCTGCGTCACCACCATTGAGGACGCCGCTGACGCGCCGGCTCAGTTCGGCGGCCCCTACTACCTGGCCGAGGACTACCACCAGGCGTATCTGCACAAGAACCCCAGCGGCTACTGCAACCACGGCCCCAACGGCGTGACCTGCCCGGTCGGCATCACCGACCTTCCCGCCCAGACCGACATCCTGGCCCCCGAAGACGCCCCGGCCTGAAACGGATCCAGCCGGCGCCCGCGGCGTTGAGATCGCTGTTGGCCGCCAGCACCTGCGGGCCCCTCGCAGCGCCGTCAGGCTCGGCCGTACTCACGCGGCGATCGGGTGCCCGACCTCGGGGTTCGGTCACGCAGAGCGCGCGGAGAAGGTGACGTCCCACAGAGGCGAGTTCTCGAGCTTGCCCTGCTCAGCGGTGGCAAACAGCGTCCACCCGCTGGTCTCAGTGTCCCCGAGCCAAAGCCCCAGAGCACTCAGCGGCAGATCCGATCCGTCCGAAGCTGGGACAGAGGTATCCCAGGTGATGACGTAGGCCTCCTTCATGCGAGGCCATGTCTCCTTCGTCCGGAACACATTGGTCCGACGCTCAGTGACCAGAAGCATCTCCTGGGTGTAGGTCTCATCAACAAGCGAGCGCCCGAAGGATTCCACACGCCGGACTCTGACGCGCGGGATGCCGTTGTGCGCTCCAGGCATGAGGATCTCCGTAGCTGGATTGCCCTCGGAGTTGCTCACCTCGCTGACGGTGGCGCCAGACGGGGCGGTGAGCGTCAGACCGTGGACCTCAACCGGGTCACCCGACGGAGACGTCGGCTGCACGTTGCGCGGCTGTGTATCGGGGACGACCGGGATATCTGACACCGGCCGCCACGTGGATGTTTCACCAGGGCTGGGAGAAGGTCTTCCTGATTTGCCAGCACCACCTGAGGAGGATGGACCAGCATCTCTCGCACTACTACCTGAGCAACCTGTCACATAAGACAATCCAACAACCCCTAACGGAACCAATAATGAACGACGAGACAGTATCGGACAAAGAGACATCAGCATCCCTCCCACGATTTCCATTCCCCGTCAGAATAGTACTGACCGTTAGAGTATGAAACATTCTCTTCCGCGCCACCAACACTGAAACCTATGACCAACCCATCACCCGCTTCCGCTTTGAACCCACTATTCACAGACGTCTTTGCAACGTTCTGTCGGGTCAGCACACCACGATCCGTCGCAGCATTAATGAACGTAGATGTCGCCTCATTGAGATTCTCTCCGGAGTTTTGACCGCGATCATATCCAGGGACCTTGGCGGCAGCTAAGATGTTACGCGCAATCTTATTTTGCTCCGCAGAAGTAAGGTCGACCGACGCATTCCACACCTGCCCCATCCCCGCTGAGCCTCCACCTAACGGCGCAGCCGAGCCTACACCTAACGGCGTACTTGCACCTAACTGAGCATTATAGGAGCCGCTCAATGATACGTTCAACACCTTATTAGGATCATCCTTCTTAGTTTTGACAGCAACAACCATATCTCCAGAAACTCCCGCTTCTCCAGATGCTCCCCCCGCACCAAGGCTACCAGCAGCCTCGGCGCTAACCTTATAGTAGGCCGTTACCTCGCCAGTATCAAGATTATATTTAGCCCCTAAGGCAGCAGCCGTGCCAACCTTACCTTTCGCCTCACCAATACCAGCTTTCGCCTCAGCACTCGCAGACCCTTCCGTGCCCACCTGACCATACACTTCAGTTGACTGCGGCGGTTGGTATCCATTTGGCATTGGAAGCAGTCCATTTATAGCCTGTCCGGCTGGTCCGGCAGAACTTGATACAATTTCTCGAATCACATACTGATGCAAGGCATCTTTTGCCTGCTCAGAATCGACCTCGAAAGACACTCCCCCTTCCACAGCAACGTTGGCCGAAGCATTTACGCTCGTACCTCCACCATATGTTTGATTATTGACCGTTAGCCCTGCACCTCCCCCCTCTCCTGTGACTCCTCCACCTTTCGCTCCAACCCTATAAGTAACTCTATAATGCCCATTTGAAAGTTTTTCGGTAATAATTCCACCATTAACTTCAGCACTAACAACAACGCCCTTAATCTCACCATTCAAACTCTGAGACTTCTGACTTACTGTACACGGCCCAGTAGGCTTATGCTTATCCTCTTGCGCTTTATCGTCGGTGCGGCCGCACTGCATCCCCCCAGCCCCAATGGCCTCACTGATCTTGGAGAAAATACTGCATGAGATGTCGCGTCCATGACTTGGAGCGACAGCAATGACCCCCCCAATAAGGATCGCCACAACGATAGCCATTCCTGCGAACTCAACTAATGTCGCACCGCGTTCACGACTTCTCCGGGATTCACAACTACAGATACCCGACTTCAACCGCAAGAGAAACACAGCCTTCCCCACCTTCACCACTCACTCCAGAACATCAGACTGCTACAAAACTACACAAAGACAAAAGGATCCAACTCTTCGTCACACCACACCACTTTCTGCAATCAGAAATAGTCGTCCCGCCGCAGCAGAAGCGCATATACCAGGGATGCAACAATTGAAGCGATGATCGCAAACACGATAACCATCATCACCGACAACCAGCCCCGCATCGTATATGTGGGCACAACATTGACGGCACTGACTACAGCCGCCGGAACCGCAGAGTGCACGACAAGCATCGCTACTGACCGAAGGCGACGCCTCACGATAAACAACACCAGAAGGCTGGCAACAAAAGAGGATAGCCCATTCATCCAGGCAACAGTTCCGACGACAGACTGCGTGGACTCAAGGGCGTCAAGCGTCAGCGCAGGAACGGACAGCATCACCGCGAATGCCACCATAAGCAGTACCACTTGAAGCGCAGCCCCAACGACGAGCATTAGCGGCGACCACGCTATCTTGTCGCGGTATGGCACATCACGATCCAAACCAGCCACAGTTCCCAGCCTTTCTCACTGCTCCGCACGCATACAACACCCAGTGCCCGACCGTGACGATCGCGTCATCGTTCACGCCCCGCGCATGACAAACAACGTTACGTCCACCTGTTTTTGCAACAACAGGGTCGTTCGCCCCTATCCCGCCCCTACATAAAGGGCCAGAAACTTCACGGCAACGTCCGTAGTAATGTGCAGAGCACATCTCCACGTCGATTCACCGCTGAGCACTCCGACTCCCCTTCCCGGTTCGGACTCCGCCCACATCACCAGCAGCAACGACACAGTCCACCGGGGCGCCCCAGTACCGCTCCCTCTACTACCCCGCCGCCCACTCCAGCCATTGACGGGTCAATCACCAGCGTTCTCACACGTTGTCTTGAGATGCTGTCCTCCGGCCGCCGGCCAGCACTCCCACCTGCGAGCGCCTGCGACTTCCTGACCTGTTTCCCTGCGCACCACAGGAGGCTCAACCCCTATGAGCAGCCAGCAGACTCGTACCCCGTTGGACCGATCTCCGGCGGGGGCAGAGCCGGAGACCCACTGGTCTGAGGACACAGACTTCCAGTGGCGCGCCGCAACCGAGCTGCTTATTGCCATGGGGGTCCCGCGCTCCACCGCCCGCCTCACCGGCAACCTGCGCACCTCCGTCGCGCACCTGGAGGAGGTCGACGCGCACCTGCCCCGCGACGGCAAGCCCCTGCCGGAAGCTGACCGCCTCACCCGCAACAACGCCGTCGACGACGTCGCCCGCGCCATCCTGCCGCTGGCGCACGCCACCCTGGAGCGGATCCGGGCCGAGGAGCTGCGCACCGAGGTCGTCGGCGTTGACTACGATGCCCTGTGCGACGCCGTCGAGCAGCTCGAGGCCACCTACCGGGCCGGCTGGTGGCGCGCGGCCGAGAGAGAGGGCGCCGACTTCTTCCTGCGCGAGGTCGAGGCCCTCAACCGTCTCAACGTTCCGGCGGTGCGTGCCAACTGGCGTGACGCCGGCAAGATCGCGGGCATCCTGCGCAAGATGCCCGCCTCGACGCTGCGGCGCGTGGCTCGCACAAGCAACCCCATGGCGCTGCGGCTCATGGTGCTGTTCAACCTCCAGGCCGGCTACCGCGACGGCAGCTTCGACAAAACCATCTCCATCCCCCGCCTCATCCACACCCGCACCAGCGAGTACCGCGCCGAGTACCGGGCCGGCTCAGCCGCTTAGCGCGAACCGCGCAGCCCCTGCCAGCCCACTCCTCACCAACAAAAGCTTCAGAATCGACGGTGGGGTCTGGGTCGATTCTGAAGAATCGGTCGAAGTGTGCGGGCGGGAGGCCGGCGGTCAGGGGGCGTATCGTCAGTCCTCGTCGGGCCGGCCGGCCAGCTCGAGCTTGCGGTAGCGGCTGACGGCCGCGGCGACGTCGACCATGC
>CAJZFF010000062.1 GCA_915069725.1 uncultured Actinomyces sp. | reverse complement strand
AGGCCGAGCAGGCGCCGGCCGCCGAGAAGAACGCTGCCGCAGACCAGGGAACGGAGGCCTGAGCCGTGCTCATCCCCCGCCGGACCAAGTTCCGCAAGCAGCACCGCCCGCACCGCACGGGCCTTTCCAAGGGCGGCAACCAGATCGCCTTCGGTGAGTACGGCATCCAGGCTCTCGAGCCCGCCTACATCACCAACCGCCAGATCGAGGCGGCCCGTATCGCCATGACCCGCCACATCAAGCGTGGCGGCAAGGTGTGGATCAACATCTTCCCGGACCGTCCCCTGACCAAGAAGCCCGCCGAGACCCGTATGGGTTCCGGTAAGGGTGCACCCGAGTGGTGGATCGCCAACGTCAAGCCCGGACGCATCCTGTTCGAGCTCGGCGGTGTCGACGAGGCCCTCGCCCGCGAGGCCATGCGCCGCGCACAGCACAAGCTTCCGATGAAGACCCGTTTCGTGACTCGTGAGGGTGGTGACGTCTGATGGCAATCGGTTCCAAGGGCCTGACCCCCGCCGACCTCGACGGCATGGACAACGAGCGCCTCTCCGAGGAGCTCTCCAAGGCCAAGGCCGAGCTGTTCAACCTCCGGTTCGCCTCGGCGACCGGCCAGCTCGAGGACCACGGACGTCTCAAGGCTGTGCGTCGCGACATCGCCCGTATCTACACGATCGTGCGCGAGCGTGAGCTCGGTATTCGCACCGCCCCGAGCACGGAGGAGTCCAAGTGAGCGAGCAGACCAGCACCGAGAACGTCGAGCAGTCCACCGAGCGCCCTCAGCGCAAGGTGCGTCGCGGTTACGTCGTCTCCGACAAGATGGACAAGACGGTTGTCGTCCTCGTCGAGGAGCGCTACAAGCACTCCCTGTACGGCAAGGTCCTCCGTCGCTCCAAGAAGGTCAAGGTCCACGACGAGAACAACGAGGCCGGTGTCGGCGATCTCGTCTCCATCATGGAGACCCGCCCGCTGAGCGCCACCAAGCACTTCCGCCTCCTGGAGATCCTCGAGCGCGCCAAGTGATCCTCGGCTGAACGCCGCCCTCGACGCCGTCGAGCCGGCCCCCGACGCCGCAGCATCCCACCCGGGAGGCTGCGGCGTCGGTGTTGTTCTGACAGCGGGTCCTGTCGATCACGGCCGACAGTCAGGCAGGCGGATCGGGGACTGCGGTGTGCGACGGGGACGTCCTTGACCTCCACAGGCCGACGGTCGTGCCCCAGCCGTCTGGAGGACAACGCAGTCCTCGGCGGGCAGGTACGTCGTCGACCTGGGGCCGGTGGGCCGGCCGGGTGCTTCGGGACGTCAGTGCAGGAGGCCCGGGAAAAGCCGGTGAGCAAAGGCACAGGCCCTGGTTGTCATCTCAGGTTCCGCGCGATGTGGCGGCTGGACTAGGCTAATGGAGTTGCGCGCGCCCTCGGTGCGTCCGGCAGAGACCTCGTGCAGTCTGCGCCTGTGTCTGTCGGGACAACGTACCGCGGGAATCCCCTATCCCTGGGTCAGCCTCGTGTGGCCTGTGGCCGGGGGAGACGTGTGCAAGACCAGAAGAACGTTCGGCCAGGCTCAGGAGCTTCCTGAGAACCGGCTCGACGACAGGAGAACACTCAATGATCCAGCAGGAGTCGCGACTGAAGGTCGCCGACAACACCGGTGCCAAGGAGATCCTTTGCATCCGTGTTCTCGGTGGATCGGGTCGGCGCTATGCGGGTATCGGCGACACGATCGTCGCCACCGTCAAGGACGCCATTCCCGGCGGCAACGTGAAGAAGGGCGAGGTCGTCAAGGCCGTCGTCGTGCGTGCCCGCAAGGAGCGTCGTCGTCCCGACGGCTCATACATCCGCTTCGACGAGAACGCCGCCGTCATCCTCAAGAACGATGGGGAGCCGCGCGGTACGCGCATCTTCGGCCCCGTCGGCCGTGAGCTTCGCGAGAAGAAGTTCATGCGCATCGTCTCGCTCGCCCCGGAGGTGATCTGAACATGGCACGCATCAAGAAGGGCGACCAGGTCATCGTCATCGCCGGTAAGGACAAGGGCAAGACCGGCCGCGTTCTGGAGGTCCTCAAGGGCACTGACCGTGTCATTGTCGAGGGCGTCCAGCGCGTGACCAAGCACACCAAGGTGGGGCAGTCCCAGCAGGGCGCCCGCACCGGCGGCATCGAGACCGTTGAGGCGCCCATCCACGCCTCCAACGTCATGCTCGTCGACCCCAAGACCAAGAAGCGCACCCGCGTGGGCTTCCGCGTCGAGGAGGGCGTGCGTCCCGACGGCCGCAAGCGCACCGTCCGCGTGCGTTACGCCAAGAAGAGCGGGGAGGACCTGTGACCATGGCTGAGAAGACCACCCCCCGTCTCAAGACGAAGTACACCGAGGAGGTGCGCCCCGCCCTGCTCAAGGAGTTCCAGCACGGCAACGTGATGGAGGTCGGGCGCGTCGTCAAGGTCGTCGTCAACATGGGTGTGGGCGAGGCCGCCCACGACTCCAAGATGATCGAGGGCGCCGTGCGCGACCTCGCCGCCATCACGGGTCAGAAGCCCCAGGTCACCCGGGCCCGCAAGTCCATCGCGCAGTTCAAGCTGCGTGAGGGCATGCCGATCGGCGCGCACTCCACCCTGCGCGGCGACCGCATGTGGGAGTTCCTGGACCGCCTGGTCTCGATCTCGCTGCCCCGTATCCGCGACTTCCGTGGTCTGAGCCCCAAGCAGTTCGACGGGAACGGCAACTACACCTTCGGTCTGACCGAGCAGGCTGTCTTCCACGAGATCGACCAGGACCAGATCGACCGCGTCCGCGGCATGGACATCACCGTGGTGACCACGGCCAAGACCGACGAGGAGGCCCGCTCGCTGCTCAAGCAGCTCGGCTTCCCCTTCAAGGAGAAGTGAGATGGCGAAGACCGCACTGATTGAGAAGGCGAACCGCAAGCCCAAGTTCGGTGTCCGTGCCTACACGCGCTGCCAGCGCTGCGGCCGCCCGCACTCGGTCTACCGCAAGTTCGGCCTGTGCCGTATCTGCCTGCGTGAGATGGCCCTTCGCGGCGAGCTCCCGGGCGTGAGCAAGTCCAGCTGGTAAGAACTTACGTCGCAGGTCCGCTGAGGAAACCACGACGAGGAAGGGCTAAGGCCCACTCATGACAATGACAGACCCCATCGCAGACATGCTGACCCGTCTGCGCAACGCAAACAGCGCCTACCACGACACCGTGTCGATGCCGTCGAGCAAGCTCAAGGTGAACATCGCTGAGATGCTCAAGGCCGAGGGCTACATCGCCGGCTACGAGGTCACGGACGCCGAGGTCGGCAAGACGCTCACGCTGAGCCTCAAGTACGGAGCCAACCGCCAGCGGGCCATCCAGGGCCTGCGCCGGATCTCCAAGCCCGGCCTGCGCGTCTACGCCAAGTCCACCAACCTGCCCAAGGTCCTCGGCGGCCTGGGAGTGGCGATCCTGTCCACCTCCTCCGGCCTCCTGACCGACAAGCAGGCCGAGTCGCGTGGCGTGGGCGGCGAAGTCCTCGCCTACGTCTGGTAAGAGAAGGAACGGAGGAAAACCATGTCTCGTATTGGACGGCTCCCCGTTCCGGTTCCTGCCGGAGTGGACGTCACCATCGACGGCCAGGACGTGACGGTCAAGGGCCCCAAGGGCACCCTGTCCCGCACGATCAGCGAGCCCCTGAGCGTCACCCGCCAGGAGGACGGCTCCATCCTGGTCACGCGCCCCGACGACGAGCGCCGCTCGCGCTCGCTGCACGGACTGTCGCGCACCCTCATCAACAACATGGTGATCGGCGTCACCGAGGGCTACTCCAAGCAGCTCGAGATCGTCGGCACCGGTTACCGCGTCGCCGCCAAGGGCCAGGGCATCGAGCTCTCCCTCGGCTTCTCCCACACCGTGACCGTTGAGCCCCCCGAGGGCATCACCTTCACGGTCGACGGCAACCTGAAGATCACCGTCTCCGGTATCTCCAAGGAGCAGGTCGGCGAGGTCGCGGCGAACATTCGCAAGATCCGTCCGCCGGAGCCCTACAAGGGCAAGGGCGTGCGCTACGCCGGCGAGAACGTGCGCCGCAAGGTCGGAAAGGCTGGTAAGTGACCATGGCTTACTCGATCAAGAGGGGCAAGGGCAACCCCCGCGCCATCGCCCGCAAGATCCGTCACCAGCGCGTGCGCAAGCACATCTCCGGCACGCCCGAGCGTCCCCGCCTGGTGGTCACCCGGTCCAACCGCCACATGGTGGCTCAGGTCGTGGACGACACCATCGGTCACACCCTGTGCGCCGCCTCCACCCTGGAGGAGGCCGCCAAGGGCGTCGAGGGCCACAAGGTGGGCGCCGCCCACAAGGTCGGCGAGCTCATCGCCGAGCGGGCCAAGGCGCTGGGCATCGAGGCAGTCGTGTTCGACCGCGGCGGCAACAAGTACCACGGCCGTGTCGCGGCCGTCGCCGAGGGCGCCCGCGAGGGCGGCCTGAAGCTGTGAGCACTAAGACGACGAGAAAGCAGAGGAACATCTGATGGCTGCACCGCAGCGAGACAGGTCCGCGTCGTCCGACGGCTCGGCCCAGCGCGAGAACGACGAGCGCCGGGGCGAGGGCCGCGGCCGCCGCGACCGCAACAACGACCGCCGCGACCGTGGTCGCGGCAACGACGACAAGTACATCGAGCGCGTCGTCACCATCAACCGCGTGTCCAAGGTCGTCAAGGGCGGCCGCCGCTTCACCTTCACGGCCCTCGTGGTCGTCGGTGACGGTGAGGGCACCGTCGGCGTGGGCTACGGCAAGGCGAAGGAAGTTCCCTCCGCCATTGCCAAGGCCGTCGAGATCGCGAAGAAGAACTTCTTCCACGTCCCGATGATCCGCCGCACCATCCCGCACCTGGTCCAGGGCGAGGACTCCGCCGGAGTCGTTCTCCTGCGCCCGGCGTCCCCCGGTACCGGTGTTATCGCCGGTGGTCCGGTGCGCGCCGTGCTGGACTGCGCCGGTGTCCACGACATCCTGTCCAAGTCGCTGGGCTCCTCCAACGCGATCAACATCGTGCACGCCACGGTGGACGCCCTCAAGCAGCTTGAGCAGCCCGAGGCCGTCGCGGCCCGCCGTGGCCTGCCCCTGGAGGACGTCGCCCCGCAGTCCATGCTGCGGGCCCGCGCCGAGGGCGAGGCCGACAAGCGCGCTCAGGCCGAGAAGCAGGAGGCCGAGAAGGCCGCTGAAGGAGTGGGTGCGTGATGGCTGAGTCCGCATCGAAGCAGATGACCAAGCAGCTCAAGGTCACTCAGGTCCGCTCTGGCATCGGGGGCACCCACCGCCAGCGCGAGTCCCTCAAGACCCTGGGTCTGCGCAAGATCCGCCAGTCCGTCGTGCGTGAGGACAGCCCCAGCGTGCGCGGCCTGATTGCCACGGTGCACCACCTGGTCACCGTTGAGGAGGTCTGAGATGGCTGACACCGAGAACACGCAGGAGGAGAAGGTGCGCGTCGTCAAGCTGCACCACCTGCGTCCCGCCCCCGGCGCCAAGAAGGCCAAGACCCGCGTGGGTCGTGGTGAGGCGTCCAAGGGTAAGACCGCCGGTCGCGGTACCAAGGGCACCAAGGCTCGTTACCAGGTCCGTCCTGGTTTCGAGGGTGGCCAGATGCCGCTGCACATGCGTCTTCCCAAGCTGCGCGGCTTCCGCAACCCCAACCGGGTCGAGTTCCAGCCCGTGAACGTCGGCCGCATCGCCGAGCTGTTCCCCGAGGGCGGCACGGTGACCGTGGAGGACCTCGTCGCCAAGGGCGCGGTTCGCAAGAACCAGCTCGTCAAGGTCCTCGGCGGCGGCGACGTCACCGTGGCCCTGACGCTCACGGTCGACGCCTGGTCCGGCTCCGCCAAGGAGAAGATCGAGGCCGCCGGCGGCACCATCGCCACGCGCTGAACGCCGTCGGGCCGAGCCCGGCACGGGTGACAACCCCGAAGGAGCGGCCCTGACGAGAAGCGACATCACAGACCCCGGCGGTCCAGGGAAACCTGGGCCGCCGGGGTTCGTCGTGCGCGGGCGCTACACCGCAGGACGGCTCCGGCGCATCGGTAGCGAGGTGCCTTGGATCACCCCGGGCAACGGCACCGGCACGAGACGTGAGAAAACCCGCACCTCAGCCACGTTGCAAGCCCATCTCAGCGCCCAGGTGACGAGCTCAGCGGGGTAGTCTGGGCCGGGCGCAGTTCCCCTGCGCTCCGCCTTGCTGCCCGCAAGGCCGAACCCACCCCCGAGTCCACAGGAGATCGAGTGCTCAGCGCGTTCACTCAGGCGTTCAGAACGCCAGACCTCAGGGCGAAGCTGCTCTTCACCCTCGGCATCATGGCCCTGTTCCGGCTCGGGTCGATCCTGCCGGCGCCCGGCGTCAACCTGGCTAACGCCAAGTACTGCATCGGTGAGGCCGGCAAGGACCAGAACCTCCTCAGCCTGGTCAACGTCTTCTCCGGTGGCGCGCTGCTCCAGCTGAGCGTCTTCGCGCTGGGCATCATGCCCTACATCACGGCCTCCATCATCATCCAACTGCTGCGGGTTGTCATCCCCCGCTTCGAGGAGCTCCACAAGGAGGGCCAGGCGGGCACCGCCAAGCTCACCGAGTACACCCGCTACCTCACCATCGGCCTGGGGCTGCTCCAGTCCAGCACCATCGTGGCCACGGCCAAGAGCGGTCAGCTCTTCCAGGGCTGTGCCAGGGCCCAGCACATCGTCGCCGGCGACTCGATCGTCACCCCGCTGCTCATCATCATCACCATGACCGCCGGCACCGGCCTCATCATGTGGCTGGGTGAGCTCATCACCGAGCGCGGCATCGGCAACGGCATGTCGCTGCTCATCTTCACCTCCATCGTGGCTCAGTTCCCCTCCAACATGTTCTCCATCGCCGGAGGCAACAACGGGGCGGCCAACTTCGCCATCATCGTGGCCGTCGTCCTCCTGGCGACCCTCGCGGTCGTGTACATCGAGCAGGCCCAGCGGCGCATCCCCGTGCAGTACGCCAAACGGATGATCGGGCGCCGCCAGTACGGCGGCTCGACCACCTACATCCCGGTCAAGATCAACACCGCCGGCGTCATCCCCGTCATCTTCGCCTCCTCGATCCTGGCCATGCCCCAGCTCATCGCCGGCTTCGGCAACCAGACGAGCAAGTGGGTGCAGTGGATCATGACGAACCTGCAGCAGACGAGCCCGATCTACCTGACCGCCTACGGCGTCCTCATCCTGTTCTTCGCCTTCTTCTACACGGCCATCACCTTCGACGCCGAGGAGATCGCGGACAACATGAAGCGCTACGGCGGCTTCATCCCCGGCATCCGCGCCGGTGAGCCCACTGTGCGCTACCTGTCCTACGTCATCAACCGCATCACGACGGCCGGCTCCATCTACCTGGTGGTCCTCGCCCTCATCCCGACGCTCGCCGTCATCTGGCTGGACCTGGCTCAGCACCTGCCCTTCGGCGGAACCACTATCCTCATCATGGTGGGTGTGGGCCTTCAGACCGTTAAGGAAGTCAACTCCCAGCTGCAGCAGCGTCACTACGAAGGGTTCTTGTCATGAGCGCACGCATGGTTCTTCTCGGTCCCCCCGGAGCGGGCAAGGGCACCCAGGCCGCCCGGATCGCCGAGCGCCTGGGCATCCCGGCCATCTCCACCGGAGACATCTTCCGCGCCAACGTCGCCGGCGCCACCGAGCTCGGCACTCAGGCCAAGGCCTACATGGACAAGGGCGAGTACGTCCCCGACTCCATCACCAACGCCATGGTGGCCGACCGCATCGCCCAGGCCGACTGCGAGAACGGATTCCTCCTGGACGGCTACCCGCGCACCACAGCGCAGGTCGGTGAGCTCGACTCCATGCTGAAGGCCTCGGGTCTGGCCCTCGACGTCGTCGTCGAGATCACCGCCGACGCCGAGGCCGTTGTCGCCCGCCTGCTCAAGCGGGCCGGTGAGCAGGGACGCGCTGACGACACCGAGCCCGTCATCCGCCGTCGCCTCGAGGTCTATGCCGAGTCCACCGCGCCGTTGGCCGACCTCTACGCCGAGCGCGACCTGCTCGTTCAGGTCGACGGCATGGGTGAGATCGACGTCGTCACCGATCGCATCATGGAGGCGCTTGCCGTCCGCGGCATCACCGGCTCCTGAAGCCCAACCCACCGGCGGGTCGTCTGTTCACGCGGACGACCCGCCT
>CAJZFF010000061.1 GCA_915069725.1 uncultured Actinomyces sp. | reverse complement strand
CACAGCACGTCCGGTCCGCAGTCCCCGCCGTCGGTCGGTGATCCGGTCTCTCGGGGGTGCAGGGCTGCGGGTATGCCGGCCCCCGACTCGACGGCGCCAGAGAGCACCTCTGTGGTGCGCGGCCCCTGCACCGTGATGAGAGCGGTGGCGGTCGAGATATCGTCGATAGTGCATGCGTGGCCGTCGCGGCGCCGGGCGAGCTCGGCGACCACGCGCTTCCGGTTGCCTGCTCCGGACACAACCATGTACTCATGCTCGCCCACGTGATGGACCATGAGGACGTCGATGACGCCGCCGGCCCCGGTTACCATCATTGTGCGCAGGGACCGCCCCAGCGCCACCGTCGAAACCCTGCCGACCAGGGCGCGGTCGAGGGCCGAGACCTCCAGCCTCACCCGCTCCCCGGTGACGGGCAGCCCGGTGAGGGCCTCGTAGGCGACCGCGCGGACTTGCTGGCCGGGCAGCAGGCTGCCCGCACCGCTCGGAGCCCCATCGATCTCCACCTCCAGCTCGGCGCAGGATCGCCCCGCAGGCCCCCATGCCGTCCTGTTCCCGGTCACTACGCCGTCGCGCCACATCATGGCGGCAGACTATCCGGGCGCGCGCGCCACCAGCCGCAGGCCACCGGATTCTCCTAGGCTGGGGCACCGTGAGCCAGCCGACCCGTAGCACCGAGGAGCGCCTGGTGAGCCTTCTGCTCACCTTGCGCAACACCACCACCGGTCTCAGTGCCGAGGAGCTCGTGGCCAGTGTGCCGGGATACGGCTTGGCGGACCCCTCCACGAATCCGCTCTCGGCGCGCCGCAAGTTCGAGCGGGACAAGGACACGCTGCGCGAGCTCGGTATCGAGGTGACCACCACCGGACGCCCCGAGGAGCCCCGGTACCGGGTCATCGAGGAGGACTACACCCTGCCCGCGCTGCACCTGAGCGCCGAGCAGGCCGCCTGCCTGAGCCTGGCCGCCTCCGCCTGGCGCGACGGTGATCTTCCTGTCACGGCCCGGCGGGCCCTGACCAAGCTGCGCGCCGTCAGTGAGGGACCCACCGGGGGCAGCTCCGCCGGCCTGCCGGCCCTCACCGCTGACCTGTCCGGTGACGAGATCCCCGAGGAGCTCATCACCGCGGTCGACGAGCGCCGCCTGGTCACCTTCGACTACGTCTCAGCCCGCTCGGGCAGCACCCGGGCCCGCACTGTCGAGCCGCATCATCTGCGCCTGGCCGAGGGCGCCTGGTACCTCGACGCCGTCGAGCCCTCCGGCACTCTCGACACGGACAGCACCGAGGAACCAGGGCGATATGAAGGAAGCGCCACCAGGCTGCTGACCTTCCGCCTGGCCCGCATGACCGGGTCAGTCACCGTCCATGGGCGCCTTGGAGCCTTCACCCGTCTTCCCGCCAAGTCCCCCAGCCGCCGGCGCGCACTGCTCGCCGCCCTGCCGGGGCGGGCTCTGGGACTGCGTCTGGCCGGGGCCCACCTCGATCCGGCCCAGGGCCCGCAGGCAGAACTGCCTGCTCTGCCCGCGCACCTGGAAGGCCGTGATCTCATCGCCGTCGAGTACGAGGATCCCTTCTCCTTCGCCGGAACCGTGGCCGCGCTTGGCGACGCAGTTGTCGTCCTTGCCCCCGAGTCCTTGCGCCAGGCGGTCCTGTCCCACCTGCAAGGCGCGGCTGGGCTCGCGGCACCGGAGGGGGAGTGACGATGGCGCGCGTATCCGCCTCCGACCAGCTCACGCGGCTGCTGGCCCTGCCCGCCTGGGTCGCGGAGCACCCCGGCGTGACCGTCGCCGAGGCCGCCAAGCACTTCGGCGTCACCCCGGCCGTCATTGAGCGTGACGTCAACACGCTGTGGGTCTCCGGCTTGCCCGGCGGCATGCACGGGGACCTCGTGGACTTCGACGCCGCGGACTTCGAGGCCGGGCACCTGCGCCTGTCCGAACCACTGGGGCTGGACCGCCCGGTTCGCCTCACCCGGCAGGAGGCGATCTCTCTGCTCATGGCACTCAGGGTGCTCGCCGACCTCTTGGCCGACGACGACGCCTCCGCACCCGTCATCGCCTCCACCCAGCAGGCGGTGACCGCCCTGCTCAGCTCGGGCGCATCCACCGACGACTCCGACGCGTGCGTCGATCCGGGAACCGTCACCTCCACCGGCCCAGACCCTGTACACGCCGGACGTTCCAGTCATACGTCCCGGATCCTGGCCACCGTGCGCTCCGCCCTGCAGAACAGACGGCGCCTCCACCTGGTCTATGTCTCCGCCACCGACACCCCCTCGGAGCGAGACATCGATCCCATCACCCTGGAAAGTGATGGATCACATATGACACTGGTGGGCTGGTGCCTCAGTGCCCAGGCCGAACGCAGCTTCCGCCTGGACCGGATCACCTCGGCTGAGGCGCTCGACACCCCGGCCGTGCGGCATCGCTCCTCACGCAGAAGGAACCAGCCCGAGGCCGACCACTCCGCGAGCGACAGACCTCGCGCCACGCTGGTTCTCCAACCCACGGGCCGCTGGCTCGCCGAGCAGGTCCCGTACCTCTCGCAGGAGGAGACCGCGGACGGATGCCTCAGGGTCGTCGTCGAGGGACGCGACCGCGCCTGGCTCATCGGCCTGGTCCTCTCAACGGGTCGCCATCTCGTGGCGGTGGAGCCCCCGGACCTCGCCCAGGAGGCGGCAGCATCCGCCAAACAGGCTCTGACCTCATACGACTGCTGAGCCCTGCCCCGTCCGCCTTGGGGAGAACCATCAGGACCCTCGTTCTGAGGCGCCCACCCGGGAGGCTACACTCAGCCCGTATCGATAGCCCCTACCACAAGGAGCAGCACCGTGAAGTTCACTCCGACACACATTGTCGTCCTGCTTGTCCTCGTCCTGCTTGTCTTCGGCTCCAGCAAGCTGCCCGACATCGCCCGCAGCGTGGGCCAGTCCATGAAGGTCTTCAAGAAGGAGGTCAAGGAGCTGCGCGACGACGACTCCAAGGACCCCCAGGCTCAGATTCAGCAGCCGCAGGAGGGCACCTACTACACCGAGCCCACCCAGTCCGGCCAGACCGCTCAGAGCGCCGAGGGCTCATCCCAGAAGTGATGTCATCCGGCCAGAGCCGGTGACCTGCAGACGAAGGAGGCCGTGGTGCCCAAGCTCCCTCAGATCAAGCGATCGAGGCGCAAGGACAACCCCGAGGCACGCATGTCGATCGGGGACCACCTGCGTGAGCTGCGCAACCGGCTCTTCATCTCTGCCCTAGGCGTCCTGGTGATGTCGGTTGTGGGCTATGTGCTATACGAGCAGGCCTTCTCCCTCATCACCCGGCCGATCGATGCCGCCAATGCCCGCGGCGCCAACCTCACTCTGAATTTCGACACGATCCTGGCCTCCTTCGATATGAGACTCCAGGTCTCCATCTGGCTCGGCGTCCTGTTCTCCGCCCCACTGTGGATGTACGAGTTCTGGGCCTTCGTCGGACCGGGCATGACCCGCAAGGAGAAGGCCTACACCTGGTCCTACGGCGTCGTGGGACTCTTGTTGTTCTCCGCCGGCGCTGCCCTGGGGATCTGGGTGATGCCGCATGCGGTCGCCATCCTCACCAGCTTCATTCCTGATGGCCCCACGGCGGGCCTCATCAACGCAGGCGTCTACCTGTCCTTCACCATGCGACTGGTGGTCGTCTTCGGACTCGCCTTCCTCCTGCCCGAGCTCCTCGTCGCCCTCAATATGCTGGGGCTCATGAAGGGTTCCACGATGCTCAAGGGCTGGCGCTGGGCCGTCGTTGCCATCTTCACCTTCATGGCTTTCGCCAATCCGCTACCCGATGCCTGGTCCATGATCTTCATGGCACTGCCAGTCACTGGCCTGTACTTCCTGGCCTGCTTCATCTCCATCATGCATGACAAACGGGTGGAGAAGAAGCGTGCTGAGCTCGACGCCGAGCTCGAGGCCGCCCTGGCCGAGTAGCGGGGTGCTTCACCCCGTCCCTGCCTGACTTGTCCCACCTTTTCCTTCGATGCGTATCGCTCTGCTGTCCAACCCCTCCTCGGGTCGGGGACGTCATGCGGCCGCCGATGACGTCGCCCGCCGGATCCTGACCGATGCCGGTCACGAGGTCCTTCACGTGCGTGGCAGCTCCTACGAGCAGGCGCGTGACGCAGGACGGGCCCTCCTGGGGGACGGGCCGCATCGGAACATTGAGGCACTGGTCGTTGTCGGCGGCGACGGCATGGTCCACCTGGGGGTGGATATCGTCGCCACGACGGGCGTGCCCCTGGGCATCGTGGCCACCGGTACCGGCAACGACATCGCCCGGCACTTCGGTCTTCCCAGCCGGGACGCGAAGGCCTCCGCCCGCCTCATCAACCAGGCGCTGTCCGGAAAGGGCGCCATCACTGCGGTGGACGCGATCTACGCCTCCCGCCCGGACGGAACCCTGCTCTCCCCGCAGCGTCGCTGGTCCCTGGCGGTGGTGAGTGCCGGACTGGACGCCGCTGTCAACGCCCGCGCCAACACCCTCTCATGGCCCGCCGGCGAGGGACGCTACGTACGCGCCTTCACCGCCGAGCTCGCGACGCTGGCGCCCTACGGCTACCGGGTCACCACCGACGAGGGCACGTGGGAGGGGCCGGCGCTCCTGCTGGCGGTGGCCAACACCCGTTACGTCGGCGGCGGCATGGACCTGGCTCCCCAGGCCGACCCCACTGACGGCCTGCTGGAGGTGCTGCGCCTGGATCCCGTGGGCCGCACCCACCTGCTCACCCTCTTCCGCCGGCTCTTCCGCGGCACGCACCTGACCGACCCGGCCGTCCACCTCGAGCGCAGCCGCACCGTCACCATTGAGTCGCTCACTGAGCGAACCGGCCATGACCGGGGCCTGCGCCCACCTCCTCACCCCTTCGCCGACGGCGAGCCACTGGCCGAGCTGCCCCTGCACCTCGAGGCCGTCCCCGACGCCGTCCGGCTGCTCCTACCGGCTCAGAGCTGATCGGGCCCGTAGGGTGTTGCCATGAGCTCACCAGCCGAGCGCTATGCCGCATCTCGACGTCGACAGGCCGCCTCCAGCAGTGAGCTCGCCCGCTTCGCCCAGGGCTACGACTTCCCCCTCGACCCCTTCCAGGAGGAGGCCTGCCGCGCCGTCGAGCGGGGAGAGGGTGTCCTGGTCGCCGCCCCGACGGGCGCCGGCAAGACAGTGGTGGGGGAGTTCGCCGTGCACCTGGGCCTGGCCCAGGGACTCAAGACCTTCTACACCACCCCCATCAAGGCCCTGAGCAACCAGAAGTACCTGGACCTCGTGGCCCGCCACGGTCAGGAACGGGTGGGGCTGCTGACCGGTGACACCTCCGTCAACCCTCACGCGGACGTGGTGGTCATGACCACCGAGGTGCTGCGCAACATGCTCTACTCGGGCTCGCGTGACCTGGACCGGCTGGGCTTCGTGGTCATGGACGAGGTCCACTACCTGGCCGACCGCTTCCGCGGGCCGGTGTGGGAGGAGGTCATCATCCACCTGCCCGCCGAGGTCCAGGTGATCTCCCTGTCCGCCACGGTCTCCAACGCCGAGGAGTTCGGCGACTGGCTCGGCCAGGTGCGCGGCAGGACCGCCGTCGTCGTCTCCGAGGAGCGCCCCGTCCCGCTGACTCAGCACATGATGGTCGGACGCCGGCTGCTGCCGTTGTACTCCCACCCCGCGGAGGTACCTGAGCAGTCCGACCAGCTCGACCAGCTCGACCAGTCCGAGCAGACCGAGCAGACCGAGTTTGAGCGGCAGGCTGTGCAGACGGGGCAGCCCCCGCTCAACCCTGAGCTGCTCAAGGCCGTCAAGCAGGCCCGGCGTGCCGCCGCCTCCGGCGGCGCCTCCAAGAACAGCTACCGTGGCCGCGGCGGCGGTTCGGCCCGAGGGCCGCAGCCCTGGAAGCGCTCCGCACGAGGCGGACGGGCGCCTCGCCGTGGCGAAGGAGGGGCCCGCACGGCCAGGTTGAAGCCGCCCTCCCGACTGCAGGTCGTCACGGCCCTGGAGGGGGCGCGCCTGCTGCCCGCGATCGTCTTCGTCTTCTCTCGGGCGGGCTGCGAGCAGGCCGTCCACCAGGTGGTCAGCGCCGGGGTGGACCTGACCACCGAGGCGGAGGCCGCCCGGATCCGCGAGGTCATTGAGCGGCGCACCGCTGACATCCCCGCCGGCGACCTGGGGGTCCTCGGCTTCCACTTCTGGGCCCACGCCCTGGAGCGCGGCGTCGCGGCCCACCACGCGGGGCTGCTGCCGGTGTTCAAGGAGACGGTGGAGGAGCTCTTCAGCGCGGGCCTGGTCAAGGTCGTCTACGCCACTGAGACCTTGGCGCTGGGGATCAACATGCCCGCTCGCACCGTGGTCCTGGAGTCGCTGCGCAAGTGGAACGGCTCGGCTCACGTCACCCTCAGCCCGGGGGAGTACACCCAGCTGACGGGGCGGGCTGGACGCCGTGGCATCGATGTGGAGGGCCACGCCGTCGTGCTGGCGGCTGACGATGTCGAGCCGGCCACGGTCTCCTCGCTGGCCTCCCGGCGCACCTACCCGCTGGTCTCCGCCTTCCGCCCGACCTACAACATGGCCGTCAACCTGCTCGAGCGCATGCCGCGCACGCGGGTGCGTGAGGTGCTCGAGCAGTCCTTCGCCCAGTTCCAGGCCGACCGCGGCGTCGTGGAGCTGGCCGCTCAGGCTCGCCGCAAGCGCCGCAGCCTGGAGGGCCTGGAGAAGGACATGACGTGCCGTCTGGGTGACTTCCGCGAGTACGCCTCCCTGCGCCAGGCCATTGCCGACGCCGAGGCGGACCTGTCGCGGGACAAGTCCGCGGCGCGCCGCAGCGAGACGGGACGGACCATGAGCTCGCTGGGACGCGGTGACGTCATCGTCTTCCGCAAGGGGCGACGCCGCCGCCACGGCATCGTCCTTCAAGTCGGTGCCGACCGGACTGGGACCCCCACCATCACGGTGCTGGGGGAGGATGCGAGAGTCGTCGCCCTGACTCCGGACACGGCACCGGACGGGGTCATGCGCGTCGGCGCCCTGCGGGTGGCCGACTCGGTGGACCCGCACCGGCCCCGGGACCGGGACCGACTCGTTCAGCGTCTGGTCGACGCTCTACGCGCCGGGGACCTGGAAGGGAGCGGCAAGCGCACACGCACCCGCTCCAGCCGCGCGCAGGCCCGCCGAGACAGCGCGATCGAGAACCTCGAGCGACTGCGCCACGAGATGCGCTCCCACCCCTGCCACGGGTGCCCCGACAGGGAGGAGCACGCCCGGGTGGGCCGCAAGTGGTCCAGGGCCAAGGCCGAGGCCGAGCGCCTTCAACGGCGCATCGAGACCCGCACCGGCACCATCGCCCGCCTCTTCGATGCCGTCTGCGAGGTGCTGCTCGAGCTGGGTTACCTGCGCCCGGTGGACCGGGGGCACCCGGAGCGTGAGCTGCGGGTCACCGGTGCCGGCAAGGTGCTGGCCCGGATCTACGCCGAGCGGGACCTGCTCATCGCCGAGTGCCTGCGCACGGGAGTCTTCGAGGACCTCAGCGCCGCGGAGCTGGCCGGGGCGCTGAGTGCCTGCGTCTACGAGCCACGTCTGAGTGCCCAGTCGATCGGGCTGCCCGTAGCGCCCGCATCCAGGCTCGGCCAGTGCCTGCGCGCGCAGCTGGGGGTCTCGCACCGGATCCACGACCTGGAGTCCCTGGCCCGCATCGAGGCCTCCTCGGGCGCGGAGCCCGCGCTGGCCGGGGCCGTCCAGGCCTGGTGCGACGGAGCACAGCTGGCGGACATCCTGGACGCCACGGAGCTGACGGCCGGGGACTTCGTGCGCTGGTGCAAGCAGCTGCTCGACGTCGTCGGCCAGATCGCGAGCCTCTCACCACCACCGGATGCCGCTGCCGATCAGGCCAGAGCGGTCACCAACCTGTCGATACGGGCCGCCGAGGCCTCCCTGGATCTCAACCGGGGAGTGGTGAGCTGGTCGGCGGTGTGAGGCGTGCCCCCTCCATGCATCCTCCGCTCACCTTCCAGCCGCCTCTGACAGTCCGCGACTAGTAGTCTCGTTCCGGCCGACACCTCGAACGACAGGACTCATGCCCCTATGTCAGGCTTCTTCGCCCTTCTCGACGACATCGCCACGCTCGCCAAGCTGACGCTGTCCACCGTTGACGACACGGCCTCCATGGCCGTCAAGACCTCGGCGAAGGTCTCGGCGG
>CAJZFF010000060.1 GCA_915069725.1 uncultured Actinomyces sp. | reverse complement strand
CCGTGGATGACTGAGTCATCGGGGTGGTGGTGAGGCCGGACATGACACCGCGGGATATCTGCATGACCCCATTGTCCGACTTTTGGTTCATTTACGCTGGTGAATGTCGAATCGGCCTCACCCGTACGATCTCGAGGCTCCGGGCGGATGCCGCACTGAGGGCGGGCGCCATCGAGGCACCCATCGTTGGCCGGATGGTGGCGGGTACCGGTAACGCAGGCAAGTGACTGATTGTGAGTGAGTTGCCGTCACAGCGCTCACAGTGCAACAGTTACGGCATGTCCCGCACGCATGAGGAGCTCCCCGCCCGTCCTGCCTACGACAGTGCCACCGCCGCTCTGCTCGAGCGCATCGAGCCGCTCGGCGTCTTCGGGACCATGACGGTGCAGAAGATCCCGAGCTGGCGCGTACCGGCTGACGAGGTCCGGGCAGGTTTCCTGCTCAAGCACCCCGACATCGACCTGGAGGACGTTGACGTCCTTCGCAAGGATGGGACGACGCTTCCCGCCGCGGTTGCACGAAGCGCCCAGGGTGCCTGCGTGGGCCGCCCCGGCCCCCTGTTCCTCTCCCTGCACGGGGGAGGGCTGGTGATGGGGTGCCGTTTCAACGGTCTGTCGACCGTTGTCCCGTGGCTGCGGCGGTGGGGGGGCTTTATCGTCAGCCCCGAGTACCGTCTGGCACCCGAGGATCCGGCACCGGCCGGCGTCGAGGACTGCTACACCACGCTGTGCTGGGCGGTCGAGCACGCTCAGGAGCTCGGTGCTGATCCGGAGCGCGTCATCGTTGTCGGGCCGAGTGCCGGGGGCGGGCTGAGCGCCGGCACGCTTCTCATGGCGCGAGACAGGCGAGGGCCGGTCGTTCTCGGCGGGCTGCTGGACTACCCCATGCTGGATGACCGTACCGGCATGCCGCACTGGCAGGGCTCGGTCTCGGCGCGTCAGTACCCGGACGACGGCACCTGGCCGACGGCGTACAACAACGTCGCCTGGGATGCGACGCTGGGGGAGCGGCGTGGCACGGACTCGGTCACCCCCTACGAGGCCCCCGCCCGTGCCGCGTGGTTGGGCGGGCTGCCGCCGCTGTTCATCTCGGTGGCCTCCGCCGAGGTCTTCCGGGACGAGGACGTCGCCTTCGCCTCCAGGGTGTGGCGCGATGGCGGAGATGCCGAGCTGCACGTCTATCCCGGGGGCACTCACGCCATGGAGTTCGTCAACGCACGATGGCTCGCGCAGGGGCTGACGGCGGCACGCGACCTGTGGATGGAGAGGCTGCTTCGTCCGGAGGACCCGCGCCTCAATGTCGTGGCCGTGGCGCAGGCCGGCACCTATCCGGCCCTGACGGAGGAGTTCTCTGCTGGGTTGTTTTAGGTGAGGACGGCTAGGAGTGGGGCGTAGTGGTCGGTGATGGCTTTGCGGTAGGCGGGGGTGTCTCCGGCGTGGGCGGCTTGGAGCATGGCTCGGTGGGCTTTGGCGGTGCTGGTGAGGTCTTCGAGCTTGGGGGCGTCCAGGAGGGGGACGGTGAGGGTGTGGATGGCCCAGAAGGCTTCGGTGAGGTGGAGGTAGAGGTGGTTGTCGAGGGGTTGGAGTAGGCGGGTGTGGAAGCAGCGGTCCTGGTCGGTGAAGAGTTTGCCTTGTGAGGCGAGGTGCTCGATGTTGTCGACGAGGGTGTCGAGTTCGGGGTCGTGGCGGTTGTGCCAGGCGTGGGTGACGGGTTCGGCCAGGGCGTTGTCGAGGGTGATGCGTACTTCGACGATGTCGCGTAGTCCGCGGTGGTCGTCTCCGGGGTTGAGGAGGCCTTTGAAGATGAGGGACTCGACCATGGGGCGCATGGAGACCTGGCCGACGAACATTCCGTGTCCGTGGCGTACTTCGACGATGTCCAGGGCGACGAGGGTGCGGACGGCCTCGCGCACGGAGGAGCGGGATACTCCCAGGTCGGTGCACAGCTGGGACTCCGTGGGCAACGCGTCACCCATCTGCAGACCGGAGCGCAGGATGTAGTTCTTGATCTCCGCCATCGTGGCCTCCGCCTGGGTGGTGGGCGACGCCATCAGCGTGGAGTATGGGCCGTGAGGGATGATCGGCTCATCGACTGCGGACGTGAGGTTCATCTCTTTTCCTGCGGTGGTGGTTGCTTGCGGTGCGGAGGCTCTGTTCATGGTGCTGCTCTTCTTGGTGTCGGCCATGGTTCTTGCTCTGTCAATCATTGTTGGTCACTACGATGTGATTCCGCTCGTCGAACGACTCGCCCCAGCGGTGGGACGGCAGTTCGCGGACGCCTTGCCTGCTAGGTCGTGAGTGGTCTGGACGCCCTGACTTCTGCTACAGTCATCCTACCAACGTCAGACATAAGACGTCAGACATCAGGAGAGAATCAATGGCGATCACAACTCCGGCTGGCTCCAGCCGCCGGGACTTCATCAGGCTGACCGGCACCCTCGGAATGGCTGCTGGCCTGGCTGTCAGCCTTGCGGCCTGCGGCGGTAAGGGCAAGACCGCGGGTGGCGCAAAGGCCAGTGGTATGGCGACCGATCAGGAAGTCACTCACAAGGACGGTGTCATCACCGCCGGTATTTCCTACGAGCTGGGCACCAACGGCTACGACCCGATGACGACGTCGTCGGCTCTGACGGTCGCTGCCAACTGGCACACCCTGGAGGGGCTCACCGAGCTCCACCCGGCCACCCGCGAGGTGTACGCGGCTCTGGCTGCGGAGATGCCCAAGAAGGTGGACGACACCACCTATGAGGTCGCGCTGCGTAAGGACGCGAAGTTCTCCGACGGCTCGGCCGTGACTGCCGACGACGTCGTCTTCTCCTTCACGCGCGTGCTCGACCCGGCCAACAAGTCGCTGTACTCGCAGTTCCTTCCCTTCATCGACAAGGTGGAGGCCAAGGACGCGGGCACGGTGACCATCAAGCTCAAGTACGCCTTCTCCCTGGTGGCCGAGCGTCTGAGCGTCGTCAAGATCGTCCCCAAGGCGGTTGTTGAGGCGGACGCCAAGAAGTTCGACATGAACCCCGTCGGAAGCGGTCCGTACAAGATGACCGACAACGGCGCCGCCAGCCAGAAGCTCGTCTTCGAGCGCAACGACAAGTACAACGGTCCTCGCCCGGCGCTGGCCAAGTCCATGACCTGGCAGGTCCTGCCTGACGACACCACTCGCACCAACGCGATGACCTCTGGTTCCGTGCAGGCCATCGACGCCGTCCCGGCGTCCAACCTCAAGACGCTCAAGGATCCGGTCAAGGTGGCGGCGCAGCAGGGCTTCGGACTGCTCTTCGCCATGTTCAACAACACCACCTTCTCCAACGTCAAGGCGCGTCAGGCGGTGCTCTACGCGCTGGACTACGCCAAGATCTGCGACACCGGCATGGCCGGCCTGGCGACGCCGGCTACCTGCTTCGTCCAGGACGGGCACCCGGCGTACAAGAAGGCCAAGACGGTCTACTCCAAGGACGCGGCCAAGGCCAAGTCGCTCCTGTCGGAGGCCGGCATCACGACCATCAACCTGCTGTGCACGGACCACGGCTGGTTCTCCGCCGTCAGGCCCATCATCCGTGAGAACCTCGAGGCCTTGGGGGTGACGGTCAAGTACGACGAGAAGAAGTCCGCGGACGCCTACTCCTTCATCGACTCCGGGCAGGGGGCGTGGGACGTGCTCATCGCTCCTGGGGACCCCTCGGTCTTCGGCAATGACGCGGACCTGCTCATGCGCTGGTGGTACAGCGGTGACGTGTGGACCGAGACTCGGATGCACTGGAAGGGTTCGGAGAGCCAGGTCGCGGTCCAGAAGCTGCTCGATGAGGCGGTCAAGCTGGAGGGTGACAAGCAGGTCGCCAAGTGGCAGGAGATCTTCGACAAGCTCTCTGAGGACGTTCCGCTCTACCCGATCTTCCACCGCAAGGCTCCGACGGCCTACGACTCGACGACGTTGGAGAACTTCAAGCCGATCGCACTGACCGGCCTGTCCTTCGTGGGGACGGGTTCGACCAAGTCCTGAGACTCGTGTGCGGGCGGTGCGGCAGTCGCTGGAGGTTGCTGCACCGCCCGTGTCGTGCTCGGGGTGTCAGTGTGTCCAAGGCGAAAGCAACGGACTTGCAATCTGACGTCAGACGTCAGACAATCGGAGTGGCGGCTGGCTCTGCGGCTGCCACGTGACCCAGCCGCCCTCAAAAGGCGGCAGGACGCTAACGCAAAGGAGCATTTCAGTGTCCAACCTCATCCGCCTGATCGGACGGCGCCTGGTCGCGCTGCCGGTCATGGTGCTGGGCGTGACGCTGCTCGTCTTCATCGTCATGTCGTTCTCCTCGGCAGACCCGGCGCGCCTTGCGCTGGGCGAGTCGGCCACGCCAGACGCCCTCGAGCAGTACCGAGCCGCCCACCATCTCAACGACCCTCTTCTCAAGCGGTTCTGGGAGTACCTCCTGGGCCTCATCCACGGCGACCTCGGCACCTCCTTCACCGGAGCCAAGATCTCCGACATGGTGGCTGCGGCCTTCCCGATCACGCTCCAGCTGACCTTCATTGGAATCTTCGTGGCCGTCATCCTGGCCACGATCCTGGGAATCATCGCGGCCCTCTACCGCGACAAGTGGCAGGACCAGGTCATCCGCGTCATCTCCATCGCCTGCCTGGCCACCCCGTCCTTCTGGCTCGCCCTGCTGCTCATCCAGTGGTTCTCCGACATTCCGGGCGGAACGGGGACCTTCCCCGCGCTGGTGTCCGAGTGGGTTCCCTTCAGTGAGGATCCCGGAACGTACCTCAACCAGATCTTCCTGCCGGCACTGGCCATCGCGGTTCCCAACACCGGGTCCCTGACTCGCGTGGTTCGTACTGCCATGGTCGAGGAGCTTGACCGCGACTATGTGCGCACCGCCATCGGTGGTGGTATCCCCAAGAACATCGTGGTGGCCCGTAACGTGCTGCGTAACGCGCTCATCACCCCGCTGACCGTGCTGGGACTGCGCATCGGCTACGCCATGGGAGGCGCTGTCGTCATCGAGATGATCTTCAACATCAAGGGGATGGGACAGCTCATCTTCCAGGGCATCACCCGTAACGACGTGAACATCGTCCAGGGCGTCTCCATCACGGTGGCACTGGCCTTCATCATCATCAACATCGTCGTTGACATGCTCTACGTCCTCGTCAACCCACGAATCAGGAGCATCTGATGCTGCACCGCTCCACACTGGATAAGGCCTCGCGGCCCGGGCTGCGCTTCCAGGGCTGGAAGGCGCTGCCCGTCGGCTCCAAGATCGCCATCATCGTGCTGGGCCTCATCGCCCTGATCGCCATCCTGGCTCCCGTCGTCGCCCCCTACTCTCCCGGTGCCACCGGGCTGGCGGAGACCAAGACGACCTCCTACATCGAGGGCGTCGGTGAGGTGACCTCCTCCGACCCTGTCGTCGCCCCCTCCGCGTCCCACCTGTTCGGGACGGACGGCACCGGTCGTGACATCTTCTCCCGTGCCGTCTACGGCGCCAGGGTCTCACTGGTCGTGGGCCTGACGGCCACCGGCCTGGCCCTCGTGGTGGCCTCGGTCCTCGGGGCCGTCGCCGCCACGTCGCGCAAGTGGATCGCTGAGACCCTCATGCGCGTGCTCGACGTCGTCATGTCCTTCCCGGGCATCGCTCTGGCGGCCGTTCTCGTCTCGGCGATGTCGACCCGCCTGCCGATGCTGCCGGTCATCATCATCTCCATCGCCATCCTCTACATCCCCCAGCTCACCCGCGTGGTGCGCGCCAACATCATCTCCCAGTTCGGGGAGGACTATGTGGCCGCCTCCAAGGTGATGGGGGCGCCGGTGCCGTGGATCCTGCTCAAGCACGTGGCCCGCAACTGCATCGCCCCGATCATGGTCTTCGCAACCGTCCTGGTGGCCGACGCGATCGTCTTCGAGGCCTCGCTGTCCTTCATCGGTGCGGGCATCAAGTCCGTCAACACCCCGACCTGGGGCAACATGCTCTCCGAGGGCAAGGAGCTGCTCCTGTCGGGCCACTGGTGGCCGACCTTCTTCCCCGGCCTGCTCATCCTCATCACCACCCTGTGCCTCAACGTCCTGTCCGAGGGACTGACCGACGCGATGGCCTCGCCGCGCATCAAGGCCAAGCCCGATGTTCAGGCCGATGAGGAGGCCATGGAGGCTCAGGAGACCCTGAACGCCTGGGACGACGCCGCTGAGGCGGTGGTCGCCAACGCCTCCATCGCCGACGGGGACGACGCCACGAATGGGCTCAGCTCCCTGACCGGCGTCGCCGCCCCGGCAACCGAGGATGTTCCTCTGTCCGAGCGGCTCAGCTCCCTGCGGGTGGCCGAGCTCGCCCGGCGAGACCGCCTGGTCTACGAGGACACCGGCGAGGACCCGGTCCTGGAGGTCAAGAACCTCTCGATCGCCTTCCCCGAGCAGCACGGTGAGGTCAACATCGTCGATGGCGTGTCCTTCTCCGTGCGTCCGGGCGAGACCATGGGCCTGGTGGGGGAGTCCGGCTGCGGCAAGTCCATCAGCTCGATGGCCGTCATGGGGCTGCTGCCTCCCTCGGCCCGGATCTCCGGAGAGATCCTCTTCAAGGGACGCAACATCCTTGAGATGACGCCGGCCGAGCACAACGCGCTGCGTGGTCACGAGATGAGCATGGTCTACCAGGACGCTCTGTCCTCACTGAACCCCTCCATGCTCATCCGCACCCAGATGGCACAGCTCAGCGCGCGCGGAGGCACCCGCAGTGCCGAGGAGCTGCTCGAGCTGGTGGGACTCGACCCCAAGCGCACGCTGCGCAGCTACCCGCACGAGCTCTCCGGCGGTCAGCGTCAGCGCGTTCTCATCGCCATGGCGCTGACCCGAGACCCCTCCCTGGTCCTGGCCGACGAACCGACGACCGCGCTGGACGTGACCGTTCAGAAGCAGGTCATCGACCTGCTCAACGAGCTGCGTGAGAAGCTCGGCTTCGCGATGGTCTTCGTCTCGCACGACCTGGCCCTCGTGGCCAAGCTGGCGCACCGGATCACCGTGATGTATGCGGGTCAGGTGGTTGAGCAGGCGCCCACCAGCGAGCTGCTGGCCAACCCGGTTCACGAGTACACCCGGGGTCTTCTCGGCGCGGTGCTCTCCATCGAGTCCGGCTCCAAGCGACTCCACCAGGTGCGAGGGGTCGTCCCCTCACCCAGCGAGTTCGTCAAGGGCGACCGGTTCGCCCCGCGATCGTCCCACCCGACGGTCGGACTTGAGACCCGTCCGGTGCTCAAGCCCGTGCCGGGCACGACGGAGCACAGCTACGCCATCACCCCCGAGCTCGAGGCTCTGCTCGCGAAGGAGAAGCACTGATGTCCCCCAACACGTCTGCATCGTCCTCCTGGAGCGAGGACCAGCCGGTCGTCGAGCTCAGGAACGTCAATGTCATCCACAAGTCCCGCACCGGTGGTCTGTTCCACCCGGACACGGTTCACGCGGTCAATGACGTCTCGCTGAGCGTCAAGCGCGGAGAGACGCTGGGACTCGTGGGGGAGTCGGGCTGCGGCAAGTCCACCACGGCCCGAGTCATGGTGGGTCTGCAGCCGGTCACCTCCGGTGAGGTCATCTTCAAGGGTCGTCCGTTGGGGCGCTCGGCCTCGGACCGTCGCGATCTGGGACGCAGCATCTCGGTGGTCTTCCAGGACCCGGCCACGGCCCTCAACCCGCGCATGATCGTGCACGACGCGCTCATCGACCCGCTCAACGTCCACGGAATCGGGTCGCCCAAGGAGCGTGAGGCCAAGGTGCGCGACCTGCTCCACCTGGTCGGGCTGCCCCCCAGCGCACTCAACGTGCTGCCTCGGCAGATCTCCGGTGGTCAGCGCCAGCGCGTCGCCATCGCCCGAGCGCTCGCCCTGGACCCCGACATCATCGTGGCCGACGAGCCCACCTCCGCCCTGGACGTCTCGGTGCGCGCCCAGGTGCTCAACCTCCTCCAGGACCTCAAGGCCTCCTTGGGACTGGGGCTGGTGTTCATCAGTCACGACATCAACACGGTGCGCTACGTCTCGGACCGGATCGCCGTCATGTACTTCGGCAAGATCCTCGAGCTCAACACCACTGAGGAGATCTTCAACAATCCGCAGGAGGAGTACACCCGCACGCTCCTGGCGGCGGTGCCCTCGCTGCTCGAGGTCTGAGCAGACGGCCCCGGCTGCGGCCGGTGGCGCAGGCACCTCCTTGTGAGGGGCGGACCCACGTGGGTCCGCCCCTCACCCGTCT
>CAJZFF010000059.1 GCA_915069725.1 uncultured Actinomyces sp. | reverse complement strand
GCCTTGCTCGGCCTGCTCGTCGTCGCCGGACAGGACGCCGGCGGGAATAGCCGGCCCAGACCTGCCGGAGTCGCCGGCGCGGGCCACGATCTGGGCGCACACGGTCATGAGCACCAGTACCCCCACGACCATGGCGAAAGGGGCCACCCAGCCGTCGCTGTGCTCATGGACCCAGCCCATCACCACCGGCCCCGTGGCGGCCAGGCAGTATCCGGTCGTCTGGATGACGGCGGTGGTCCGGCGGTTCTGGTCAACCGACTCCGAGCGGCGGATGACCAGGGTGAACAGGGCGGCGAAGAAGGCGCCGTGCGCGATGCCGGAGAACATGCAGGGCACCAGCCAGTAGGCGGGGGCCACCGTCAGGCAGACCGGCAGCATGAGCCAGCAGGCGCAGATGACGCCCAGGACCCTGCTGGCCGGCCACCCCAGTGCCTCGAACATGACCGGGACCAGCAGGGGTCCCACGATTCCCAGCAGGGAGAACACGGAGGCGGCCACTCCCGCACCGGACTCGCTCATGGAGAGCTCGTCGACCAGGGCCGTGGGCAGCCACCCCGAGATCGCGTAGTAGGAGAAGGTCTGGGCTGCGAAGGCCACGGCCATCACCCAGGTCAGGGGGCGTCTCCAGACGGCGGCACCGGTCGACGACGTCGGACGGGCCAAGGAGCGCTCCGTCACCCATGAGGTCATCCCCGACCGTTCCCGTAGGCTCCGCCGGGGCGCCTGGCTGCCGGGCGGGAAGACCCACAGCCACATGGCGCCGGCCAGCAGCACCGGGATCGCGGTCCAGGCGGCGGCCGAGCCCAGCCGATGACAAGGGCCAGCGGTACGGCCAGGGCGGTGGCCGCGGTGACGATGACGTTGCAGGTCGAGGAGTACAGACCCGTCATGAGTGAGGTGCGGTGCCAGAAGTCGCGGCCGATGACCATGGGCGCCACCAGGTTGCCCACCGTCAGCCCCGCCCCGATGATGACGGTTCCGGCGAAGGCCGCCCAGGTGGTGCCGGCCGAGCGCAGCAGCGCCCCGGCCAGAGCCATCCCCAGGGTGAGCAGACCCGCGGTGTTGATGCCGACACGGCGCACCACCATCGAGGCCAGCGGGGTGAGCAGCCCGAAGCACAGGATCGGCACGGAGGTCAGTGCGCCGCGCGCCACCTCCCCCATCCCCAGGTCCTGCCCCAGGCGCGTCAGCAGGGGCGGGATAACGCCGACCGGTGCCCGCAGGACCGCGCAGAACCCGAGGAAGCCGGCGACGATAACCATGAGCCAGGCCCGGCGGGGCAGCCTGGCAGCTGCGCTCACGACCGGTCCGCCGGGTGCAGCAGGCCGTCGCCGCGCCCCTCACGCAGGCGCCAGGGCTGGGACTCCACGTGGCTCCAGGCCTGTCCCTCGGCCTCGAGGTGATCCAGCATGGAGGCGCCCCGCTCGGGGATCCAGGCCACCTCGGTGCGCACTGCGGTCAGGTCCCGGATCGTGCGCCCGGCGTCCAGGCCCCGCTGCTCGAAGCGGGTCATGACCCGCCCCTCGTAGCGGGGCGACCACCCGCCGCGCACGCCCGCGGGGGATCCCGGATCCAGGCCGTTGCCCAGGCTGTCCTCCTCGGCGGTCTCGGCCCCCAGGTCGGGGCGGGCGCCGGCATCGTCGTGCCGGAAGTAGGGCAGGGTCGCGTCAGGCCGCAGGCCGGTGGGCAGCGCCGCCACGTCCTCGACGACGTCGCGCATCTGCCAGGCGTAGTCCGCCCAGTCGGTGGCCAGGCGCCACACCCCGCCGGGACGCAGTACCCGCGCCACCGAGTCGGCGAAGGCCGTGGTCACCAGGCGGCGCTTGCGGTGCCGGGGCTTGCGCCAGGGGTCGGGGAAGAAGACCCACACCTCGCTGGCGCAGGACACCGGCAGGGCCGTGGCCAGCAGCTGGGAGGCGTCGGCGGGGACGACGCGCACGTTGTGCAGGCCCTGACGGTGGATCGAAGTCACCAGGCGGGCGATCGCGGTCTCCCAGACCTCCACCGCCAGGTAGTCCACCCCCGGGTGGGCGGCGGCATGAGCCAGGAGCGCCTCACCGCTGCCCGAGCCGACCTCGACGATCAGTGGCCGCACCTGACCCACGTGCCCGAAGACCTTCTCCGGATCCAGGCGGAAGCTTGGGGACACGGTACGCACGGCGTCGGCCCGCGGCACGTCGACCACGTAGCGGGGGCCGAGCTGGGCCAGGGCCTCGGCCTGGACGGGACGCAGTCTGCCGCCGGCACGCGAGAAGGAACGCACCCTGGAGTGGATGGCGTGGGAGCGGGGCGGGTGGTGCTGAGCCATGCGGAGCCTTGCGTCCTTTACTTCTGTGAGGTCTCGAAACCGTCTGCCTGGTGCCTTCAGGCGCTGGGCGGCGCGGTCAGCCGACCTGCTCGTGGGCGGCGGCGCGCACGTACTTCTTGGTGAAGTCGGCGATGACGCAGTTGCCGAAGATCTCGGAGTTGAGCAGCCCCTGGGCGTCGCGCGGGTCGTGGTGGGCGAACCAGCGCCGGCAGGTGACCCGGTGCCCCGGGGAGGAGACCACGCGCACCTCGTCGCCGGCCTGCACCGCGCCCTCGTCAAGCACTGCCAGGTAGACGCCCACCCGGTTGCGCGCCGAGAAGACCTCCACCCAGTCCGCGCGGCCCACACCGCGGGCGAAGGTGGCGCACGGGTTGCGCACGCCGGTCACCCTGACCCGCAGCCCTCCGTTGCCAGGGTCCCCGATGGATAGGATCGCGCCGATCTCCACGTCGTCGATATCGCCCTCGATGAGGAGGTTCTCCCCCAGCCGCCCCGGTTCAATACCTCCCAGGACCTCGGACCAGTGCCGCTGCTCGGCGGCGCTCATGACGTAGAGGGCCTTGTCAGTGCCGCCATGGTGGGCGCGGTCCCCGTGCCTGTCGGTGACGATCCCGGTGCGGCTCACCTCAACCGGCCCGTCGACGGCTCCCTTGTGGATCGCCGAGACGCCTGCCGGACCGGCGTCGGGCCGCATCCCCTTGACGGTGCACACCGCGCCGACGGTTCCCACCAGGTCGCCGTCGTGGAACGGTGAGGGCTCGTCCTGGTGGCGCCCGTCCGCGCCGGCGTGGGGCTCGCCCAGAACCCGGGCCAGCTCCCGGGTCAGGACCAGCCCGGAGCCGTCGTCGCTCAGGGCAGCGTCAATCGTGGTCTGCCTGCTCGTGTCACTCATGTCCGCAGCCGTCCTTCCGTCGTCCGCCGGCGCCGTCCTGGTCCTACTCGGCCCTACTCGGCCCTACTCAGTCCTGCTCGTGCCCGCCGGCTGCGCTACTTGCCCGACTTGGCGCCAGTGGGCGTGTCCGCGCCGAGGGCCGCGATGAAGGCCTCCTGAGGCACCTCAACCCGGCCGATGGCCTTCATGCGCTTCTTGCCCTCCTTCTGCTTCTCCAGCAGCTTGCGCTTACGGGTGATGTCACCGCCGTAGCACTTGGCGAGCATGTCCTTGCGCAGCGCCCGGATGGTCTCGCGGGCGATGACGCGGGTGCCGATGGCCGCCTGCACGGGAACCTCGAACTGCTGACGCGGGATGAGGTCCTTGAGGCGCTTGGTCATCATGACGCCGTAGGAGTAGGCCGAGTCGCGGTGGACGATGGCGCTGAAGGCGTCCACCTTGTCCCCGTTGAGCAGGATGTCGACCTTGACCAGGTCGGCGTCCTGGGAGCCGTCCGCCTCGTAGTCCAGGGAGGCGTAGCCGCGGGTGCGCGACTTCAGGGCGTCGAAGAAGTCGAAGACGATCTCGGCCAGCGGCAGCACGTAGTGCATCTCCACGCGAGACTCGGAGAGGTAGTCCATGCCCTGCATGGTGCCGCGACGCGACTGGCACAGCTCCATGACCGTGCCCACGAACTCGCTGGGGGTCAGGATCGTGGCCCGCACCACCGGCTCGGAGACGGAAGAGACCTTGCCCTCGGGGAACTCGCTGGGGTTGGTCACCGTGTGCGTGGTGCGGTCCTCCATGGTCACCTCGTAGACCACGGAGGGGGCGGTGGAGATGATGTCCAGGTTGAACTCGCGCTCCAGGCGCTCGCGGATGATCTCCAGGTGCAGCAGACCCAGGTAGCCGCAGCGGAAACCAAAGCCCAGGGCCACGGAGGTCTCCGGCTCGTAGGTCAGGGCGGCGTCGTTGAGCTTGAGCTTGTCCAGGGCGTCACGCAGGGCCGGGAAGTCCGAGCCGTCCACCGGGAACAGGCCGGAGAAGACCATGGGCTTGGGGTCCTGGTAGCCCGACAGCGGCTCGTCGGCCGGCGCCGCCGCGGAGGTGACCGTGTCACCGACCTTGGACTGGCGCACGTCCTTGACCCCGGTGATGAGGTAGCCGACCTCGCCGGCCCCCAGTCCGGCCGACGGCGTGGGCTCGGGGCTGATGACGCCGATCTCCAGCAGGTCGTGGACGGCCTTGGTGGAGAGCATCTCGATGCGCTCGCGGGGCTTGAGGGCGCCGTCGACGACGCGCACGTAGGTGACCACGCCGCGGTAGGTGTCGTAGACGGAGTCGAAGATCATGGCGCGGGCCGGGGCCTCGGGGTCGCCGTGCGGGGGCGGGACGGTCTCGACGATCCGGTCGAGCAGCTCGGGCACGCCCTGGCCGGTCTTGCCGGAGACCTTGAGGACGTCGTCGACGTCGCAGCCGATGAGGGAGGCGATCTCCTCGGCGTGCTTCTCCGGCTCGGCGGCGGGCAGGTCGATCTTGTTGAGGACCGGGATGATGGTCAGGTCCCCCTCGATGGCCATGTAGAGGTTGGCCAGGGTCTGGGCCTGGATGCCCTGGGCGGCGTCGACCAGGAGGACCGCGCCCTCGCAGGCGGCCAGGGAGCGGTTGACCTCGTAGGAGAAGTCGACGTGCCCGGGGGTGTCGATCATGTTGAGGGCGTAGGCGCGCGTGACGCCGTCGTCGCCCTCGATGGCCCAGGGCATGCGCACGGCCTGGGACTTGATGGTGATGCCGCGCTCGCGCTCGATGTCCATGCGGTCCAGGTACTGGGCGCGCATGTCGCGGGGCTGGACGACGCCGGTGGCCTGGAGCATGCGGTCGGCCAGGGTGGACTTGCCGTGGTCGATGTGCGCGATGATGCAGAAGTTGCGCAGCCGGGCCTGCTCGGTGGCGGCGGGCTGGACGCTGGTCATCTGCTCTGGTGTGGGGATCGGTGACACGGAGATCGGTTCCTGGCTCTTCCTCATATCCGGCATGGGTCTGGCCCAAGTCTCCCACGACGGCGGCCCGCCACCCCAGCCCGCCGGGCCAACCCGCAGTGTGAGGTGCGGCCGCATGCCGGTTCCCCACGCCTCCCACAGGCGCAGGCGTAGACGCTGGCATAGGCGAGCCCACCACCGGGCACCGATCGACTTAGGCTAGCCTTCCTCGCATGCTGGAACGCATCCACTCCCTGCCCTATCCCTGGGTCTTCCTGTTCTTCTGGTGCCTGGCCATGATGCGTTCGCACACCATGTACTGGATCGGCCGGGGCATCACGGCGGGGACCGCACGCAGCCGGTGGGTCTCGCTGCTCGAGTCCCCCGTGTACGCCCGCGCCCAGGCGTGGTCGGCGCGCTGGGGCGTGCTGGCAGTGCCGGTGTCCTTCCTGACCGTCGGCATACAGAGCGTCATCCAGCTCTCCGCGGGAGTGGCCCGCATGCCGCTGCGCCGCTACGTGGCGGCCACAGCCGCCGGGGCGATCGCCTGGGCCACCGTCTACACGACCATCGGCATGGCGATCCTGTCGGCCTGGCTCACCGGGCCGACAGGGCGTCTCATCTGCCTCCTGATGCTCACGGCCCTGGCGCTCGTCGTGGTCATTCGCCGCAGTCGGGTCATGCGCGGTAGCCAGGGCGGCGGGCGCCGCGAGCGCGTCTGACCCGGGCAGCTCCGGCCCCAGCGCCGCTGGGGAGGCCTCCCCACACTCACCGGTGGGAGTTTTCCGCCGTCTCATGCCAGAATCGCCGCATTCCGGGCTCCTGTGCACTCCCTGTCCCGAGACGTCCCTACCGAAAGCCTCCCCACCATGACCCTCAGCAGAAAACGCCTCCTGCTCATCGTCGTCGCCTCCGTCGCGGCGGTCTGTCTCATCGCCGTCGGCCTGGTTCGCGCCGGAGTCCTCGGAGGGCACAAAGCCACCGCTGCGGCATCGGCCTCGGCCCACGGCAACGCGGCGAAGGTCACCGAGCCCAGTGACCGCTTCATCATCTCTTACGCCGAGAACTCGGCGGCGGGCAAGGTCATCGCCTCCGCGAAGGCCTACGGAGAGAACGTCCTCAACTCCCTGCCCGCCAAGGACAAGGAGGCGCTGACCGCCGCCGCGGGCAAGTTCTCGGTCAAGCTGGAGAGCGTGACCGCTCACGCCATGAGCACGGCCGCCGTGAAACTGAGTGACAAGCTCACCGTGGATCAGGTCAAGGAATTCATCTCCACGCTCGAGGCCGCCGACGGCATCGAGGCCGTCGAGCCCGATCTGCACGTCACCGCCCTGGGCAACACCTCCACCCAGGACAGCAATGTCCCCAACGACCCCTACTTCTCCGAGCAGTGGGATATGACCTCGGGCTCCTACGGGATCAACGCCACCAACGCCTGGTCGCAGTCCACCGGCAAGGGAGTCACGGTCGCCGTCATCGATAACGGCGTCCTGACCGACCACCCGGACCTCGAGGGCCAGCTCCTGCCCGGCTACGACTTCATCTCCGACGCCAAGAGAGCCCGTGACAACGACGGCTACGACGCCGATCCCTACGACGAGGGCGACTGGAACGAACCGGGTGAGTGCCCCGCCCCGAACGGAGCCGATAGGGGCCGGCCGTCGTCATGGCACGGCTCCCATGTTGCCGGGACCATTGCCGCGCACACGAACAACGGCGATGGTGTGGCGGGTGTCGCCCCGGACGCCAAGATCGTGCCCGTCCGCGCCCTGGGCCGTTGCGGTGGCGAGAGCGCCAACATCGTCGACGCCATCACCTGGGCGTCGGGCGGCAAGGTCAACGGCGCACCGGCCAATAAGAACCCCGCCCAGATCCTCAACTTGAGCGTGGGCGGGGCCCGCGTCTGCCCCCGCTTCTACCAGAAGGCCATCAATGCTGCCGTCGAACGCGGCTCCATCGTCGTGGCCGCCGCCGGCAACAATAATGAGGACGCCAGAAACGCCGCCCCTGCCAGCTGCGAGAACGTCGTCACCGTCGGTGCCACCACGAGCACCGGGACCCGCTCGTCCTTCTCGAACTACGGTGACACCGTCGAGATCTCCGCCCCCGGTGGGGACAGCGGCAAGAACAGCCCCAAGATCCTGTCCACGACCGACGAGTCGCAGACGGCACCTCGGAGCATCGGCTACTCCGACATGGTGGGCACCAGTCAGGCGGCTCCCCACGTCTCCGGCACCATCGCGCTGATGCTGGCCGCCGACCCCGACCTGAAGAGTGCGGAGATCGTCACCATCCTGCAGAACACGGCCACCCCCTTGTCCAAGTGCGACCAAAAGTCCTGCGGCGCCGGCATCGTCAACGCGGCCTCCGCCGTCGCCGAGGCGAGCAGCAAGAGCACCAAGCCCGGCAACAAGCCCAGCGCCAAGCCCAGTGCCACCGCCGGTGGAAGAACCCTCCGCCTGGGCAACTGACGCGGACGAGCACCTGAGCCGCACCGATGCCTGTGCACGCACACGACCAGTGCGGGCAGGCGTCTCATCTCCGGCCGACGATTTGGTCACGTCACGACCTCGTTCTACCCTCAGTGCCATGACAGCGTTCCGTGACCGCCAGTGGTGGTGGCTCCCCAGCAGGCGAGCCTCCCGCTCTGTGTGAGCGGAAACTGTGAATGGAAACCAGGAACCGAGAGCTCGCCGCCAGGCGGGCTCTTCGCGTATTCGCAGGCGCGTCTTAGCGGCACCGACAGGAAGGCACCCCATGACATCCTCCCCGCCGACCGTGCTGACGCGCCCAGTGCGCTACCAGGGCGATAGCGGCCTGCTGCTCGAGCACCTCACCGCCGCCGGCCTCATCCCCGCCGACGACGCCGGGGCCGGCCGGATGCGCCCCGCCGATACCGTCCTGCTGGAGAGCGTCGACATCGCCACCGGGGCCTCACGTACTACCATCACCGTTCTCGACGCCTCCGCTCGGCTGACCTGCACCGGGGACGCCGTTGCCGTCGAGGTCCTCCCGCAGGCCGCCGACGACGGCGAGGCCGTGCTGGACCGCCTGCGCGCCGCTCTGGGCGAGTACATCACTGCGCAGGCCGCCGCCGGCCCGGGTACCCCGGCCTCCCTCACGCTCACCATCCCCACAGCCCCCGACGACGGCGCCCTGGAGGAGCGCGAGCGGCTCACCTCGCTGTCCACGGTCGA
>CAJZFF010000058.1 GCA_915069725.1 uncultured Actinomyces sp. | reverse complement strand
CCCCCGTCCCCACCGCTGCCAACGCCGGCTACTACGCCCGCATCGTCAAGGACAAGGCGCTCATGCGTGGCCTGGTCCAGGCCGGTACCCGCATTACCCAGCTGGGGTACTCCACCGACGCCGGCGACATCGCCGAGCTCGTCACGCTCGCCGAGGCGGAGGTCTACTCGGTGGCCCACCACGAAGGGGAGAAGGAGGACTACGTCGCCGTCTCCGAGCTCCTGGGGGAGGCCAACCTTGAGATCGAGGCCGCCCAGAACCGCGATAACGGGGCGCTGACCGGGGTGCCCACCGACTTCATCGAGCTCGACGAGCTCACCGGCGGGCTCCACCCCGGCCAGATGATCATCGTGGCCGCGCGTCCCGCCATGGGGAAGTCCACGCTCGCCGTCGACTTCTGCCGCTCGGCGTCGATCCACCACGGCATCACCAGCTGCTACTTCTCCCTGGAGATGGGGCGCATGGAGCTCATGATGCGCATCCTGGCCGCCGAGTCCAGCGTGGACATGAACAAGCTGCGCGGCTCGCGCCAGATGGAGGACCGCGACTGGACCGACGTCGCCGTGGCCTACAACCCCGTCTCCAACGCGCCGCTGTTCATCGACGACTCGCCCAACCTCACGATGCCGGAGATCCGCTCCAAGGCGCTGCGCATGAAGCAGCAGCACAACCTGGGGCTCATGGTCATCGACTACCTCCAGCTCATGAGCTCGGGCAAGCGCGTCGAGTCGCGCCAGCAGGAGGTCTCCGAGTTCTCCCGCTCCCTCAAGCTGCTGGCCAAGGAGCTGGAGATCCCGGTGATCGCCGTCGCCCAGCTCAACCGCGGTCCTGAGCAGCGCACCGGCAACAAGCCCCAGATGAGCGACCTGCGCGAGTCCGGGTCGCTGGAGCAGGACGCGGACATCATCGTGCTGCTGCACCGCCCGGAGTACTACAACAACGAGGAGCGCCCCGGCGAGGCCGACATCATCGTGGCCAAGCACCGCAACGGGCAGACCCGCACCATCCCGGTGGCCTTCCAGGGGCACGTCTCGCGCTTCGCCAACATGGCGCGCGACGTCACCCCCGAGCCCGCCTACGAATAGGCCGGCCCGGCAGGGGACGGGGCCGGGAGGCGGACCGTGCGCAGCCGCAGGACGCCCACGGCCCAGCTCGCCGCTGTCAGCAGGACGGCCATGGCGGCGCCATGCTCTAGGCCCCGGCGTAAGTAGTCGGCGGTCTCGGACCCCAGGTTCTCCACGACGACGCTCGCGAGCTCCCGGGTCGACCACAGCGGCAGCACTCGGGTCCAGCCCTCGGAAGGATCCACCAGCACTTGCACCGCCATGACTGACAGCAGCAGAAGAGCCCCCTCGAGGTCCCGTGGAACCAGGGCGGCGGCCAGGGAGCCCAGGGGAGTGGCCACGGTGGCGGTCAGCAGCAGCATGACCGGCACTGCGCCGGGGTGGGTGAGCTCGTCGCCGATCGTGGCCAGGACGAGGCCGCTGTAGAGGAGGCCGAGGATCCACCCGAGCCCGAGCACCGCGAGGTACCGGCCCAGCAGCAGGCTTGCGGGCCGAGCCCCGCTCACCACGAGGCGGCGGTCCACTGAGCGGGACGAGACCTGCGTGAACAGCGCCAGCGTCGCCGTCGCCCAGCCCAGGCCGATCGACAGGAGCCGGATCGCGGTCCAGTGCGTCTCCAGGCGCACCAGGTAGAAGGTCAGGGGCAGGAGGGTCGCCAGTGCGAGTGCGCCACGCCGTCGGGCGAGCTCCCGCAGGGTGACGAGTGCGACCAGGCCCGTGGTCGCGGCCTTCGCCCGGAACCGGGCGCCCTCGGAGCGGCCCCACTTGGTCTCCGGCGTGTACTGGTCAGGCAAGGTGCTCATGCGGACTCCTTTCGCTGTACCCGCCGGGGCATTCGGAGGACAGCCCGGCTTGCGTCCTCCTGCGGGGCCGGCAGCTCGATAACGCGGTCGACCAGGTCGACATCGCGCAGCAGGTGGGTGACGACCAGGACGCCCGCGCCCGAGGTGCGCCAGGCCGAGATGAGGGCCCACAGATCCTCGTAGGCCAGGGCGTCCAGGCCCTGGTAGGGCTCATCCAGCAGGAGTAGATCGGGCGCGTCGAGCTGGGCGAGAGCGACGTTGAGCTTCTGCTGGGTCCCACCCGAGAGGGTCCCGGCGGTCTGGTCTCCGCGAGCGGTCCAGCCCAGGCGGGTGAGGAGGCGGTGGCCGGTCGAGACGGAGCGGCCTTGCCGGATCCCGCGCGCTGCCCCGAAGAGCCGGAGGTGCTCGTCCACCGTCAGCAGAGGCGACAAGGAGTCGAGCTGAGGCGCGTAGCCGAAGTTCGGCGTCCTCTCGATACTCCCGCCGGTTGCGCGCAGCAGGCCCGCGCAGAGCTGAAGCAGGGTCGACTTGCCGGCGCCGTTGGCCCCGACGACAGCGACGACCTCGCCCCGGTGGATGGAGAGGTTGATGTCGGACAGGACCGTGCGCCTGCCGCGGCGCGCGGAGACGTCCCTCAGGCGCAGGACCACGGGGGATGCGGGCGAAGTCTTGGCAGATGCGGTGGTGGGGCCGGTGGTGCCGAGGTCAGCAGTGGCGTGGGGTGACGCGCCGTGTGGGGCCGGGGCGGGTGCTGCCGCCTGGTAGTCCCGTAGTGCAGAGGCGACCTCGCGGGCGTAGAGGACTGCCGGACCGTACAGGTTGCCGGGTGGCACCCCGGCCGCCTCGGCCTCCGCCCGGGTCGAGGCAGCCGTGCGCTCGACCTCGGAGGACGGCAGACCGCGGGAGGCGAGCTCTACCTCGAAGCTTCGGTACCAGTCGGTCGTTGTGTCCTGTGCCGGGTCCCCGGCCTCCTCGGGCCGGCTCATGAGGGGGCCTCCGTGCGTACCCTGCGGCCCTCGATGAGAGCACCGACCGCTGTCGAGAAGGTTCGCCACTCGGCCCGTCGTGCGGCGAGCTCGGTGTGTCCGGCGTCCGTCAGCTCGTAGTACTTGCGGGCGGGCCCGGAGGTAGAGGGGCGCCAGGAGACCGCGACAAGGCCGCGCTTCTCCAGGCGCATGAGAGCCGGGTAGAGCGTGCCGCCGGGTACCTCGTCCAGGCCGGCCGCGGCGAGCCGCTGGGCCAGCGACAGCCCGTAGTCGGCGTGCTCGGCCAGCAGTGAGAGCAGACAGGGTTCCAGGAATCCGCGCAGGAGGCGAGCTGCTGATGAGTCCATGGTTTATAGACTACCTAGTTACTAGGTTATCTATCTACTGGGTCGGCGTGCCGATTCTCAGGAGTCGATGTGGCACGGATGGCGACTTTTAGGTGCGTCGGTGTTGCGTTGCGCCGGCGGGCCTGGGGTGTCTATGCAGGTCAGGCCGGTGCGGATGGGGTGGCGGCCGCAGCCGTCCGCCTGAAAAGTCGCCAGGAGTGACAGAAATGGGCGTGGATGACGCACGTCCGCCGCCGACGGGCTGAAAACCGTCGGCGGCGGATGGTGGAGCGAGAAGATCGGTGAGGAACTGAGGCGCGGCTCAGCGTCGCGGCTCAGGCCTGTTGGTACTCGCCCTGGTAGACGTAGAGGAAGGGCATGTTACCGCGCAGGCCGTGTCGGATGGAGGAGGAGACGACCTCTTTGGCGGTGACGGCGGCCTCAAGCGGGGAGGCGCCCTTGGCGAGCTCGGCAGTCACCGCGGCGGCCAGGGTGCAGCCGGCGCCGTGGACGCGCTCGGTGCCCACGGCCTCAACCTCGAGGACCTCCAGGGTGGTGCCGTCGTAGAAGACGTCCAGCGCGGTACCGGTGCCCAGCGAGGGGCCGGCCTTGGCCAGGACATTGGGGACGCCCTGGTCGTGGATGCGCTTGGCGGCGTCCTTGAGCTGCTCGACGGTGGTGATCTCCTCCATGCCCGCCAGCGTGGCGGCCTCGAAGAGGTTCGGGGTGGTCATCGTGGCGCGCGGTAGGATCTTGGTGCGCAGGGCGTTGTCCACCTCGAGGGCGCCCTCGAACTCCTGGCCCTTGCAGATGAGGACCGGGTCGAGCACCACGGCGGGGAAGTCGTAGGTCTCCAGGGCCTGCTCAACGACATCGATGGTGGGCGCCGTCCCCAGCATGCCGATCTTGACGGCGTCGATGCGCGAGTGGACGGCGGCGCAGGTCTCGATCTGGTCGGCGATGACACCGGGGTCCACCGGGACGAAGCGGTGGTTCCACCCGTCCTTGGGGTCCATGGACACGATGCAGGTCAGGGCTGTGCAACCGTAGACGCCGAGGGTGTGGAAGGTCTTGAGGTCGGTCTGGGCTCCGGCGCCGCCCGAGGCCTCGGAGCCGGCGATGGTCAGGGCGATGGCAGTCATGGGTCAAGCCTGCACCGGTCGGGGCGCACGAGCCAAGCCGGGCCGGTCGCATGGAACCGGCCCAGCTCAGCGGGCGTGCTGTGAGTAGTGGTGGGCTCAGGCGTTGGCGATGGTCCAGCGGTGGCCGCGGTGCGCGTCCTTCTCGGCCTCGTCCACCAGGGCGACGGCGAAGTCGGCCACGGAGATCTCACTGCCCGCGGGCTGGTCGCCGCCCTCGGTGTAGGTACCGGTGCGCGGCTTGTCAGTGAACGCCGGGGCGGGGGAGAGGAAGGTCCAGGTCAGGGTGCTGCCGGCCTCACGGTAGAGGTCGAGGACCTCGGTGAAGGCCAGGGCCTCGGGCTTGTACTCCTCGGGGAACCCGGGGGTGTCCACCAGGCGGGTGCCGTCGGGCGTGAGCAGAGAGCCGGCGCCGCCGACGACGATGAGCCGGCCGGTGGGGGCGGCCGCGATGAGGGCGCGGTGGGCATCAATGACGGGCTGGGCGGACTCTCCGCGGCCGGCGGAGACGGTGATGATGGTGGCGTCGGATCTGTTGATGAGGTCGACGACGGCCTGCGTGTCGGCCAGGGTGAGGGTGACGTCCTGCGCGGCTCCCTCGGCGTGACGGCCCGAGCGTGAGGCGGAGACAACCTCGTGGCCGCGGCCGGCGGCCTCGGTGACGGTGGCCGAGCCGACCATGCCGGTTCCTCCGATGACGGCGATCTTCATGACTTCCTCCAGGTAGATGGGGTGCTGGTCCGAGATGAGTGCGCCGGGTGCCGGCGACCTCGCGATGACTCGATGATATGATTTAGGTACTAAGTACCTCAAAGTAACTAAGGGAGTGTGTTGTGTCACGATTAGAGGGGTTGATGTCTGTGCGGCGGAAGGTGGCACCAGGGGGTATCAGCAGTCCGAGGAGTGTCGTCGCCGCTCGCGGCATCGACATCTCGGGTGTGGAAAGCGCGATCGAACCATCCCCGGGCGAGTTAGGAGACGCTGTTCCTCGGGAGAGTGCTTCATGCTGTGCGGCTCCTGTTAGGGAGGGAACTCAGGCGCCGGTCTTCGACTTCGACATCCTCTCGCCTGCCTGCCCGTCGCGCACGGTGCTGCGCCACGTCGTCGATCGCTGGACCCCGCTGGTGGTGACGGTCCTGGCCGACGGGCCGAGCCGCTTCGGCGAGCTGCGCGCTCGGGTCGGCGGGGTGACGCCCAAGGTTCTCACCCAGACGCTGCGATCCATGGAGCGCGACGGCCTGGTGACGCGCACTCAGCTGCCGGGCGTGCCGCCTCGGGTCGACTACGAGCTGACCGACCTGGGCCGCAGCCTCCAGGCCCCCATCGACGCGCTGCGCACCTGGATCCACACCCACTCCGCCCAGATCCTGGCCCACCGCGAGTCCTACGACGCCGTCGAATCCTGACACTCCGGCGTGCTCGGGACGTGAACGCGATCGTCCCTGCGGCCGGGGACATCCTGCGCGGTCGGGTGCCTTCCCGGTCAGCCGGGGACGTGTCGCGCGTCCGGGGACCGGAATCCGGTCCCCGACGGCGTCGAATGCCCCCGCCCGGAATGACACGCCCCCGGCCGCGTGCGATGTCCCCGTCGGTGGTAGGACCGTGGGCTCAGGCGGCCGGCGCCGTGGGCTCAGGAGATGGGGCCGCGCCCGGCGGCGCCTGCTGGTGCCCGTCGGCGGCCGACTGTACTGCCGACTGCGTGACCGACCGCGCCGCGGCCTCGCCGATGGTCGCCCCGGCCGACGTGACGATGAGGAAATCAGTACCGCGGCGACGCCGAATCGGGGACCATGGATTCATGAGCGCCGCCACGTCCCTCCCGCCATCCCTCAACGACATCGTCTTCCACGTCCTGGACCCGCTTGAGGCCGTGGAGCGGGACATCTTCCTCACGCGCGCGGAGGCCTGGTACCCGGACCTCCTTGACGGGCTCACCACCCTCTACGGCGACGCCGCCGAGGAGGAGGCACTCAACCTGCTGGCCCTGGCTGCCCGGGCCTACGCGGAGCGCGACTACGAGCTGCGCCGTCTGGATCTGGCCCGTACCCTCGACCCCGCCTGGGCCCAGCACCCGGGCCGCGTCGGATACGCCGCCTACACCGAGCGTTTCGCCGGCACCCTGCGTGGCGTGGAGGACCGCATCGACTACCTGCGCGAGCTGGGCGTCACCTACCTCCACCTCATGCCCCTGCTCACCCCGCGCCCCGGCGACTCCGACGGTGGCTACGCGGTCGCCGACTACCGCACCGTGCGCCCGGACCTGGGCACCATGGAGGACCTTGAGCACCTGGCCGGCGAGCTGCGCGCCGGGGGCATCTCCCTGGTGGTGGACCTCGTTCTCAACCACGTGGCCGCTGAGCACGAGTGGGCGGTGCGGGCCCGCGCCGGCGAGCAGCGCTACCGCGACTACTTCCTCATCTTCCCCGACCGCACCGAGCCCGACGCCTACGAGCGCAGCCTGCCGGAGGTTTTCCCCGACTTCGCCCCCGGCAACTTCACCTGGGACGACGGCGTGGGCGGCTGGGTGTGGACCACCTTCAACTCCTTCCAGTGGGATCTCAACTGGCGCAACCCCCACGTCATGGCCGAGTTCGCCGGCATCGTTCTGGACCTGGCCAACCGCGGCGTCGAGGTGCTGCGCCTGGACGCCATCGCCTTCACCATCAAGCGCAAGGGCACCGACTGCCAGGGCCAGCCCGAGGTCCACGCCATCACCGAGGTCCTGCGCGCCCTGACCCGCATCGCCTGCCCCGCCGTCGACCTCAAGGCCGAGGCGATCGTCGCCCCCACCGAGCTCCTCCAGTACCTCGGCCAGGGCAAGTACACCGGCAAGGTCTCCGACCTGGCCTACCACAACTCCCTCATGGTCCAGATCTGGTCCATGCTTGCCGCGCGCGACACGACGCTGGCCGTCGAGGCCCTCCAGAACCTGCCGGTCGAGCCCTCCACCGCCACCTGGATCACCTACTTGCGCTGCCACGACGACATCGGCTGGGCCATCGACGACGACGACGCGGCCGCCGTCGGCCTGGGCGGCTACGACCACCGGTCCTTCCTGTCCGACTGGTACAGCGGCGAGTACCCCACCTCCGACGCCGCGGGCCTGGTCTTCCAGCACAACCCGGCCACCGGGGACCGGCGCATCGCCGGGACGGCCGCCTCACTCATCGGGATCGAGGCCGCCACCGAGGCCTGGGAGGGCGTCACCGACGAGACCCCCGAGCACAAGGCCGAGGCGCTGTGGACCTGGCGCGAGGAGCGGATCCACGCCCTGCGCATGGCCCACGCCATCCTCTACGGCTGGGGTGGCATCCCCGTCCTGTGGAGCGGGGACGAGCTCGCCCAGCCCAACGACCCCAACTGGGACACCGAGCCCGGCCACGAGGCCGACTCGCGCTGGGCCGGCCGCCCCCGCCTCGATGAGGCCCGGCTGGCCAACCGCCGCGACCGTTCCACCGTCGAGGGGCGCGTCTTCACCGACCTGGCGCACATGGCGCAGGTGCGCTCCGGCCTGCCCCAGCTCGACGCCGCCGTGCGCACCCAGGTCCAGGACGTCGACGACCCCGGGGTGCTGGTGACCTACCGCGACCACCCGCGCGGCAGCTTCGTGGGCGTGTACAACGTGACGCCGCAGTGGCGCTCGGTGGCCGCCGACCAGCTCGCCCGGCTCGGGGTCATGGGGGCCGCCGACGTCCTGACCGACACGGTCCCCTTCGGCTCCACCACGCTGGACGGGGCGGGGGACGGGCGCGTGCCCGTGCCGCCCTACGCCGCCTGGTGGCTGGTACGCCCCACGGACTGAGACGGACCAAGGTCCCGGCACGGAGTTGGGCCCCGGGCGGCGGGCGTGCATCATTAAGGGCGTGACCCGCCGTAGCCTGCCCACCTCGTCAAACGCCCCCGATTCCGCAGCCGCTTCTGCGGCCACGGCGGTCACTGAGCCATCCGACGTCGCCCGGGAGACCGCGCTCGTCTCTGCGGCATTGGACTCGGCCACGCCCGCCGCCCTCCTGGCTGGGGCCATCGACGTCGAGCAGGCGCCCCGCCCGCTGAGCGTCTTCGACCTCATGCGCATCGGCATCGGCCCCTCCTCCTCCCACACCGTGGGCCCCATGCGGGCCGGCCGCGCCTTCAGTCGGGCCCTGGCCGAGGCGGTCCGC
>CAJZFF010000057.1 GCA_915069725.1 uncultured Actinomyces sp. | reverse complement strand
GCTGCGCAGAGGATTCCTGGGGCGGGCGGACAAGGCCCGGGCCGAGGGGCTCTCCCAGCTGGCCAACGATGCCCGCGAGGCCCTGGCCAACCAGCTCCAGGCCGCCATGATCGCCTTGAGCGCCGAGGCTCGTAGGGCCTGGGCCGAGGCGGGGGCCGAGGAGCATGCCCGCAGGCTCCTGGGGCAGGGTGATGACGCAGCCGCGACCATTGAGGCCTGGGTCGGCTACCTGGAGGCCAATGTCGAGAGCCCGCAGGACATCCGTAGACTGAGCCCCGGTAGTGTCATCGACCTCCTCATCTCCGCGGCAGCCGGTGTTGACGGGGCTGTTGCAGCCGCCAGACGCCTGGGACTGGAGGAGCAGACCGCTCAGGCCAGTGCTCTTCTGGTGGAAGCGGTCACCGAGGCGCTGACCGCCACAGTCCCCAAGGGGGCGGCCACCTCGCTCGCCCCCGCCCCTGGGTTCGCCGCTGCGCTGCGTTTGCGCTCGGGCGAGCTCAAGCCCTTCACCCGTCCCGGAGCCACAGCATGAGCCATTCCGAATCCGTCCCCTCCACCTCCTCGGCGCACACAGGGTTCGAGGTGCTCGACGCCGAGCACCTCGATGCCCGTCTCAGTGCGGTTCGGGAGGCGCTGCGCCTGTGCCCCACGGAGGTCCCGGCCTCCCTGTCTATCCCTGCTCACAAGGCGCTCGATGCCGTGGCCCAGCGTCTGGCGCTGGGAGTGGATCACACCGTCGTAGCGCTTTTCGGGGGCACCGGTTCGGGCAAGTCGTCGCTGTTCAACGCCTTGACCCAGTTGAACTTCGCAGATGTCGGCGCGCGTCGCCCCACGACGTCGCGGGCCGCCGCCTGCTCCTGGGGTGACGACGCAGGCCCGCTCCTGGACTTCCTCGGGGTCTCCTCGGAACGGCGAATCCGGGGGGACTCGATCCTTGACGGCGAGGACCAGGGCTCCATGTCCGGCCTGGTCCTGCTCGACGTCCCCGACTACGACTCGGTGACGACGGAGCATTCCCTACAGGTGGATCGCCTCGTTCCGCTGGCAGACATCCTCGTGTGGGTGGTCGATCCTCAGAAGTACGCCGACGCGGCCCTGCACGACGGCTACCTGCGCGGACTGGGCGCCCGCCAGGAGGACATGCTCGTCCTGGTCAACCAGGTGGACACCCTCCCGGAGAGCGGCTTGGCGAGTCTGCTCGACGACGTCGGCTCTCTTCTCAAGGACGACGGGCTCAGTCAGGTTCAGGTGCTCCCGGTCTCGGCCGTGCGCGGCGACAACCTAGACGTCGTGCGCAGCATGCTGCGCCAGCGCGTCGCACGGGAGTCCAACGCGGCACGCACGGCCTCGGCCGAGCTCGACGCGATCACCCGTCGCCTGCGTCCCACGGTGGCTCGCAAAAAGGTGGAGCTTGATGCCGAGCTCACCGAGGAGACCACCAAGGTGCTGCTGCAGGCTTCCGGCGCCCAGGCGGTGGAGGACTCGGTGAGGGCCGGGCTGTCCAGGGTGCTTCCCAGGGCCCTGGCCCGTCCCGAACCACCCTCGCGCACCGCGGTGTCCTCGGCCCACTCCACCTGGGTCCACCGCACCTCGCAGGGACTGCCGCCCACGTGGGCCCGGAGTCTGGAGGCCTCCGTCGTTACCCCGGAGACCTTGGCGGGGCAGACCGCCGAGGCGGTCGGTTCAGTGGCGCTGCCGGGGCACCGCCAGCCGCTGATCGACCTGCTGTGGTGGGGAGGCCTGCTCATGGTGCTCGGCGGGGTGTCGTGGCTGACCGCCTCCGTGGTGCGAGAGGGGCTCGAGGTCCTGCACCGCAGCATTGAGATCGCCCCGGTCTGCCTCATCGCCGTCGGTCTCATGGCGCTGCTGGTCGCCACGGTGCGCCGGCGCAGCAGAGCGCGCCGTGAGGCGCAGCGCTATGGACAACGGGTGCGTGACCGCCTGGAGTCCGTGGTTGAGCGGGGACTGAGCCGGCCGGCCGGCAAGATTCTGGACAAGCACCGGGTGCTGCAATCGGCTCTGGGGCTCTAACCCCGTCTGTGCAAGGCCGCCGTGTGGCCACAGCCCTGAGTCTTCCCTTCGGTGAGACAGAGGTGGGGACTGAGCACGGGGCCGGCTGGGCACCTGAGGGACGGGCCGAGCACCGTTGTGGTGAAGAGGCGGCAGAGGGCCGCCCGCCCACACCCAAGGAGCCCCTCATGACTCGTCAGCTCGACCTCACCGTCCAGGGCGTCGTCGGAACCAATCCGGTCCTGTCCCGTGTCGGGGACAATGCCCGTCCCTACTGCCGTTTCCGCGTCGCCGTCACCCCCACCTACCGCACTGAGCAGGGCTGGAACAATGCCGAGACGATCTGGTTCACCGCCAAGGCGTGGGGCCAGCTCGCCGCCAATCTGAGCCATTCCCTGCGCAAAGGGGACGCAGTCCTGCTCACCGGACGGTTCTCCCAGGAGTCCTGGGAGAACAACGGCAGGAAGCACGAGACCAACGTCATCACGCTTCAGGCCGCCGGTCACGACCTGACCAGAGGGGAGTCCCGCTTCGCGCGCGTCAGAGCCGCGGAGTCGGCGCCGTCGGCCTCCTCGGGGGCGGGAACCGGTGATGCCGAGCTCGAACCCGGTAGCGAGGAGCGCATCCCGTCGGATCACTGGGAGGTTGAGGCGGCGGCCTCGGATGCCTCGGCTTCACCGGCCCCGGGGTCCGCAGTTGCCCAGGAGTCCGCAGAGTCCACCGAGCTCACTGAGTCCACCGGGCTCGGTCAGTCCAGCCCGACGCACGCGCAGAGCCCTGAGTCCTTCGTCATCGATCCGGCCTGTGCGCACACTGAGGATCAGTCCGCGGAGTCGTGGCCCGTCTATGAGCTCGCCGATGATCTCGTCGAGCAGGCCCTTGGGGTCAGTTGATGTCGGAGTGCGCGCGCAGAAGGTAGTCCAGGTCTGCGGGATGGGCGACCTCGAGGACCTCGATGAGGATGCGGGTCACCAGGTCGGCGGTCTCGTCTGCGTCTGACAGCAGCCTGGCGAAGACGTGATGGCTCTCCTGCCAACCGATCGCCCCCAGGATTCTGCGCTCGGTGGGGCCCAGCAGCACCCGTCCCTGCGCATCGAGCTCGGGTAGCGAGACCTCGATGCCGTCGGAGCGTCCGACGAGGACCACGCCCGGCAGGTCCGGGGAGGGGACCGGGGGAGTGATGAGGGACAGTCTCGCCAGCAGCTGCGACCAGCGCCCCTGGGGAACCAGCTCCTCGGGCTTGACCATAGGGAGCGGGGCAGTCAGCAGCAGGGTGCCGCCGGAGGGGTCAATGGCGGCCTCGACGGATTCTCCCCGGTGCGCGGGCGGCCTGCACACCTCGTCGAGGAACCGGGCCAGCGACGAGGTGAAGCCCGCCCAGGAACCCAGGTCGACGCGATCCTCGAAGGCGCGTGTCAGCGCGGGCGATAGGGAGGTCTCACTCATGCTGCCAAGCCTAGGGTGCGTTGCCGGTCAGTGGTTGGAGCTTGGGGCTGTCGAGGTCTGGGATCACAGGAGGATCACGCCGCGTCCCGGCCATCACAAGCCACATCGACGCTGGGCGTGTCACGGCGGAAAAATGGCGTGTCGGCGCATACGGTGGCCACAACGCCATGAACCCGAGTGCCGTGCTCGGGGCGCAGCAGGGGAGCAACGAGCAGATGATCCGCTTCAACCACGTCTCGAAGGTCTATGACCGGGGGATGCGTCCGGCGCTCGACGACGTCGACATCAAGATCAATCGCGACGAGTTCGTGTTCCTTGTCGGCGCCTCGGGATCGGGCAAGTCGACCTTCCTGAGGCTGGTCATCCGGGAGGAGCGCCCCACCAAGGGGCGCATCCACGTCCTGGGGCGTGACCTGTCGAAGATCTCCTCGTGGAAGGTGCCCCAGCTGCGGCAGGAGATCGGCTTCGTCTTCCAGGACTTCCGGCTCCTGGAGAACAAGACCGTCCTGGAGAACGTGGCGCTGGCCTCCCAGGTCATCGGTAAGCCGCGCCACTACATCCTCTCCGCTGTGCCCGAGGCCCTCGATCTGGTGGGGCTGGCCGGCAAGGAGAGGCGACTGCCGCACGAGCTCTCCGGGGGTGAGCAGCAGCGCGTCGCGATCGCCCGCGCCATGGTCAACCGGCCCAAGCTCCTCCTGGCCGATGAGCCCACCGGGAACCTGGACCCCTCGACGTCGGTCGGGATCATGCGTCTGCTCGACCGTATCAACCGGCAGGGGACCACGGTCGTCATGGCGACTCACGACGACGAGATCGTCGACCAGATGCGTAAACGCGTCATCGAGCTCAAGGGCGGCGAGGTCGTGCGCGACCAGGACCGCGGCGTCTACGGCTCGGACCGCTGAAGGAGAAGAACTGTGAGACTGCGTTTCGTCCTGTCGGAGACCGCCAAGGGCATGTACCGGAACCTGGCGATGACGGTGTCCGTGATTCTCGTTGCCTTCGTGTCGCTGCTCTTCGTCGGGGCCTCGTCGCTGCTGCAGAGCCAGATCTCGACCATGAAGGGCGACTGGTACGACAAGGTCGAGGTCTCGGTCTACATGTGCCCCAAGTCCTCGGCCTCCTCCAACTGCGCCAACGGCGAGGCCACCGCCGCACAGATCAGCGAGGTCGAGAACCTCATCACCAGCGGCGCCCCCTCCGGCTACGTCAAGTCCTACCAGATGGAGACCAAGGCCCAGGCCTATCAGAACTTCATGAAGGCCTACGCCAAGTCCGCCGTCGGGAGGAACGCGACGGAGGACATGATGCCCGTGTCCTTCCGCATCAAGCTCAAGGACGCCGAGAACTACAAGCTGGTGGCTGAGCAGTTCGAGGGGCACAGTGGCGTGGAGCGGGTGGTCGACCAGCGCTCCACCCTCGAGCCGCTCTTCCTCGTGATGAACCGGGCCTCCTGGATCACGGGAGGGCTGGCGACCATCATGGCGGTGGCCGCGGTGCTGCTCATCTCGACGACCATCAGGCTGTCGGCCATGTCCCGCTCCCGACAGACCGGGATCATGCGTCTGGTGGGGGCCTCGAACCTCTTCATCCAGCTGCCCTTCATCCTCGAAGGGGTCATCGCCGCCCTCACCGGGGCGATTCTCGCCGTGGCCACGCTGTGGGTAGGAGTCCGCTACGTCGTGGAGGGGTGGCTCGCCTCATCCATCTCCTTCACGAGCGCCTTCATCAGTACCAGGGATGTCCTCTTCCTGTCGCCCTGGCTGATCCTGGCCGCCATCGCCCTGGCCGCGGTCTCCTCCGCCTTATCGCTGTCCAAGTACACGAGGATCTGATCTCACATGCTGTCCCGTCTGTTCCTCCGTCGCTCACGCCGTCGCGCTGCGGTTTGCGCGTTGGCGGCCGCCAGCCTCGCCTTCTTCTACTCCGGGGACATCTCCCTGGCCGATGAGCGAGACGACGCCGTTGCCAAGCAGAACGAGGCGCAGCGCAAGCAGCAGCAGGTGATGTCCTCGCTGGAGGGGGTCAGCGCCGATCTGGGACAGGCATACATCTCGCTTCAGAACGCCCAGGCCTCCTTGAGCACCGCGGAGACCCAGCTGACCACCGCCGAGACGAATCTGGCCGCCAAGGAGAGGGAGCAGCAGATCGCCAGTGACCGCCTGACCACGGCGCAGAACAGCCTGGAGACGGTCAAGAAGGAGTCCGAGGCGTCCAAGAAGACGGCCGAGGAGACCTCCGACTCGGTAGCGGAGATCGTGGTGTCCACCTATCAGGGGGACAACTCGGTGACCTCATGGAGCTACGTCCTCGCCTCTCAGGACGTTGAGGAGCTCAGCCAGCGCGCCTCCGCGGTTGAGATCGGCTCGGGGGTCCAGGAAGCAGTACTGTCCGCCGCCGAGGTCGAGCGTGCTCAGAACGCCAACCGTGAGGCCAGGCAGAACGCTGCCACCACGCGAGTCAGCACGCTCAAGACCGAGGCCGACACCGCCGAGGCGAACGCCAAGGCCGCCCGGGACGCGGCCAAGACCAAGCGGGACGAGGTCGCCAAGCTGGCTGCCCAGAAGAAGTCGGCCGCCGAGGCGCTGGAGAGCCGTAAGAGCGATCTGCAGTCCCAGCTCAACCAGGCCAACGCCGATGCTGCGGCAGCGGCCGCACGAGTCGCCCAGATTGACGCCGCCAACCGGGCCGCGGCCAGCGCCGGAACGATGCCCTCTGTCCCCGCCAGCTCGATCGGCGCCGACTCCCTGGGAAGCGGGTACATCGGACACCCGATCACCGGCCCGCTCGAGGTGACCTCGCCCTTCGGGTACCGCGTCCACCCGGTCACCGGTGTTGCCACAGGGCACCAGGGGGTTGACTTCGCCGCGAGTGAGGGAACTCCCCAGTACGCGGCGGTCTCCGGGGTGGCCACCTACTGGGACTCCGAGTCCTGTGGCATCGGCATTGACATCAACGGCGGCATCATTGACGGGCACTCCTACGTCATCACCCTGTGCCACCTCTCCTCGCGCAGCATCGCCGACGGCCAGCAGGTCAAGCGCGGCGACGTCGTCGGTGCGACGGGCTCAACCGGCTACGCCACCGGGGCGCACGTCCACTTCCAGGTGGCCCAGGACGGGGCCTACATCGACCCGATGTCCCTGCCCGGCTTCTAGGCGGGTCGTTCTTGACGGGGCCCGTAGACTCCTGTCTCTGCGCGTCGTCATGTCACGCCACGATGCCCCGGTCGGGCTCGGCCCGCTCCGGAGGGGACTCCGGGCCGTGCTGACATGGGAGCGCCAGCCATCCCGTACTCGTGAAAGGACAGGCCGATGACCCCTGCCTCCAAGTCCGCTCGGGCGCCCAAGCCAACGGCCGGGCAGAAGGCGAAGGCCGCCTCCGACGCCCACAAGACGGTGGCCCGTAACCGCAAGGCGACCCACGACTACTTCATCGAGGACCGCTATGAGGCTGGACTGGTCCTGACCGGCACTGAGGTCAAGGCTCTGCGCATGGGACGAGCCTCGCTCACCGAGGCCTGGATCGAGATCGACCGCCATGGCGAGGCCTGGCTCCAGGGGGCGCATATCCCTGAGTACCTGCAGGGGACGTGGAACAACCACTCCCCGCGTCGCAAGCGCAAGCTGCTCCTGCACCGCAGCGAGTTGGAGCGCCTTGCGACCAGGGTTCAGGCCAAGGGGTACACGGTGGTCCCGCTGGAGCTGTACTTCATCGGGGGACGCGCCAAGCTGGAGATCGCCCTGGCTCGGGGTAAGCAGGACTGGGATAAGCGCCAGGCGCTGCGTGAGGCGCAGGATAAGCGGGAGGCGGCCCGGGCCATGGCAGCCGCCAACCGGCGTCGGGGCTGAGGCAGGAGGGAGCAGGGCTCCTTGAGCGTCTCTACCTGCTGACCGGCCGCGTGAGGTACGGAGCAGTAGCCCTCAGTGCTCTCGTCTCCTGGTTCTGCTAGAGTGGTCTGGCTCTGTTGAGAGCGCGTTCCTGGTCTCCAGCGGGAGCCCGGTGACACTTCCATAGGGGATGATCGGTTTCGACGACGGTCGTAGGTTCAGGAGAAGCGGGTCGAGGATGCGCAGTCATCTCGTCAACGCTCTGCGCGAACCAATAGGTGCCGATAACACTCGCACCGACTTCGCCCTCGCCGCCTGAGCGAGCCTCGAAGTCCGTCAGCCCGGGGAGCGCTTCCGCCCCGGTTCCTGGCGTCATCCAGGAAGCCACTGCTGAGGTCCTTCGCTGTCGGGGGCCTTGGAACATGCAGGCAGCTGAGCCCGTCGGTGTCCTTGTCCGCGTGAGATGCCGGGGCTGAGAAACTCGTGAGCGGACTGCACCCGGAGAAGTCCTGTTGCACCACCGTCGGACCGGGGTTCGATTCCCCGCATCTCCACCAGTTGGCCTGTTGCAAGTACGGCTTGAGGTCTGCTTCCAAACGACGGCGGTACCCATCCTCAAAAGAGGGCGGGTACCGCCGTCGCCGTTCGCTCGCACATGACAGCTGCCTGCGTAGGGCTTGTCCGAGCGCCGCAGACTGAGGAGCGGACGTCGGCGACTCGTTTCGTCGTCGTCACCGATCTCGGCGTGGAGGTGGACCGATCTCGGTGCGGAACTCGACCGATCTCGGCGAGAATGCGCTCTCAGGACGGCGGGACGTTGCGTTCGAGCTCGGCGACCAGCGCCGGATCGGCCTGGCGAGTGGAGGAACCGAGACGCACGTAGACGCCCGCTTCTGGCCCCAGCCGAGTGATGTAGTGGGGGCGTCGGGTGCTCAGAGGAACATCGACGACGAGAACAGTATTGCCGCCGAGCGTGACAAGGTCGATGGCGGGAACCAGCTGGGGCGAGATCCAGTCATCGATGAGACTGGCGACGCGCTCCTCCTCGGCGAGTGGGTCCTCAACACCGACCACGGTGCCATCATCCGCGATCCCGATGACGAGGCGACCACCCGCGGAGTTCGCGAAGGCCGTGATGGTGCGCAGTGGCCCGGTGGGTGAGCTGAGATCCCGCTTGAGCTCCAGAGTCTTGCCTTCGCGGTCTACGAGTCGGCCGTCATTTCCAAGGGTGAGGTAGTCAGTCATACGAATCCTCGAAAGACATTACTGGTGCGGGTACCGC
>CAJZFF010000056.1 GCA_915069725.1 uncultured Actinomyces sp. | reverse complement strand
TCCGTGCTGGAGCCGGCCTACGGCTTCGGCTCCCTGCACGCCTACAAGCGCAAGTTCAAGCCGCGCGCGGTGCCCATGTACCTGGCGGTTCCCGACCTGGTGGACCTGCCCACGGTGGGGATCGCGATCGCCCGGGCCTACCTGCCCGACCTCAAGCCCTCCCAGACGGCGCGCTTCGCCCAGGTGCTCATCAGCCGCGACTGAGACCGGACGCGGACGAGGCGGAAGACATGGCGGAGCCGGCCGACTCACTCCCCGGGAGGAACCGACCGGCTCCGTTGCTCGGCTTCTCAGGAGCGGCTCGCGTTTACTCCCCCTTGTCCTCGACAGCCGCGCGCCCGGCCTCCAGGCGGGCCACCGGCACTCGGAAGGGCGAGCAGGAGACGTAGTTCAGGCCCACCCGGTGGAAGAAGCCGATGGACTCGGGGTCGCCGCCGTGCTCGCCGCACACGCCCATCTTCATCGTCGGCTTGGTGGAGCGGCCGCCCTCGACGCCCAGGCGCACCATGCCGCCCACGCCGTCGGTGTCGATGGTCTCGAAGGGGGAGACCCCGAAGATGCCGTCGTCGGTGTAGTGACCCACGAAGGAGCCCTCGACGTCGTCGCGTGAGAAGCCCCAGGTGGTCTGGGTCAGGTCGTTGGTGCCGAAGGAGAAGAAGTCGGCCTCCTCGGCGACGTGGGCGGCGGTGACGGCCGCGCGCGGCAGCTCGATCATGCAGCCCACCGGGAAATCGAGGGCGTAGCCGGAGGCCTGGGAGACCTCCTGCAGCACGTGCTCCACGCGCTCGCGCGCCAGCTGGAGCTCACGCACCGACCCGATGAGCGGGATCATGATCTCGGGGTGCGGGTCGCCCCCGGCCTTGAGGCGCTCGACGGCGGCCTCGGCGATGGCGCGCACCTGGAGCTCGATGAGGCCCGGCATGGTCAGCAGCAGGCGGACCCCGCGCAGGCCGAGCATCGGGTTGGCCTCGTGGCTCTTGCGCACCACGGCCAGGAGCTCCTCGTCGGCCGGGTCCAGCTCACCGCGCTCGCGGTCCACGGCCACCTTGACGCTCAGCTCGGTCAGGTCCGGCAGGAACTCGTGCAGCGGCGGGTCGATGAGGCGCACCGTCATGGGCTTGCCGTTCATCGTCTCGAACATCTGGATGAAGTCGCCCTTCTGCAGCGGCAGGAGGGCGGCCAGGGCGGCCTCGCGCTCGGCGTCGGAGGAGGCCAGGATGAGGTTCTGGACGAACTGCTTGCGCTCGCCCAGGAACATGTGCTCGGTGCGGCACAGGCCCACACCCTGGGCGCCGCGGTGGATGGCGTGGCGGGCGTCGTCGGGGGTGTCGGCGTTGGCGCGCACCTCCAGGCGGCGGACCGCATCGGCGTGGCGCATGAGGCGGTCCACGGCGGTGACGAGCTCACGGGTGTCGTCGTCTCCGGCCGCCTTGAGCGCCTCGTCCAGGCCGCGACGCAGGTAGGTCATGACCGGGGAGTCGACGACGCCGACCTCACCGAGGAAGACCTCGCCGGTGGTGCCGTCGATGGCGATGATGTCCTCACTGGTGAGGACCTCCTCGCGTCCCGCGATGCGCAGGGTCTTGGCAGCGGCGTCGACCTCAAGGGCCTCGGCGCCACACACGCAGGTCTTGCCCATGCCGCGGGCGACGACGGCGGCATGGCTGGTCTTGCCGCCGCGGGCGGTGAGCACGCCGGCGGCCGCGACCATGCCGGGCAGGTCGTCGGGGTTGGTCTCGCGGCGCACGAGGATGACGGAGTCGCCCTTCTCGGCGCGGGAGACGGCCTCGTCGTTGTCGAAGGCGATGTAGCCCACGGCGGCGCCCGGGGAGGCGGGCATGGCGCGGGTGAGCAGGTCGCGGCTGGAGTCGTCGTCGAACTGGGGGAACATCAGCTGGGTGAGCTGCTCACCGGTGACGCGTGTGAGGGCCTCGTCCATGGTGATGAGCTTTTCGTCGACGAGCTGGGTGGCCACGCGGAAGGCGGCCGCGGCGGTGCGCTTGCCCACGCGGGTCTGGAGCATCCACAGCTTGCCGCGCTCGATGGTGAACTCGATGTCGCACAGGTCGCGGTAGTGGGTCTCCAGGCGGCGCATGATGGAGCGCAGCTCGTCGTAGGAGGCCTTGTCCAGGCGCTCGAGGTCGGCCAGGGACAGGGTGTTGCGGATGCCGGCGACGACGTCCTCGCCCTGGGCGTTGACCAGGTAGTCGCCGTAGACGCCGGTGCGCCCGGTGGAGGGGTCGCGGGTGAAGCACACGCCGGTGCCGGAGGTCTCCCCCATGTTGCCGAACACCATGGTGCACACGTTGACCGCGGTGCCCAGGTCGTGCGGGATCTTCTCGCGGCGGCGGTAGATGTGGGCGCGCTCGGTGTTCCAGGAGCGGAAGACGGCCTCGGTGGCCATGTCCAGCTGGGAGCGGGGGTCCTGCGGGAAGTCGATGCCCGCGTGCTCCTTGACGATGGCCTTGTACTCCTCCACCAGCTCCTGGAGGGCGTCCACGGGGAGCTCGTAGTCCATGGAGACGCCCCGCGCATCCTTCTTGGCCTCCAGGGCGTCGGAGAAGTGGTCGCCGTCGATGTCCAGGACGGTCTTACCGAACATCTGGATGAGGCGGCGGTAGGAGTCCCAGGCGAAGCGCTCGTCGGAGCTGGCGGCGGCCAGGCCCTTGACGGAGACGTCGTTGAGGCCGATGTTGAGGACGGTCTCCATCATGCCGGGCATGGAGAACTTGGCGCCGCTTCGCACCGAGACGAGCAAGGGGTCTTCGGCGGCGCCGAGCTCGCGCCCCAGCTCCTCCTCGACTCCACGCAGAGCGGTAGTGACCTGGACCGAGAGCTCCTCAGGGACCTCGCCGCTGGCCAGGTAGGCGCGACAGGCGTCGGTGGTGATGGTGAAGCCGGGGGGAACGGGGAGAGCCAGCCGGGTCATCTCCGCCAGGTTCGCTCCCTTGCCACCCAGGAGATCCTTCTGGTCCTTGTCACCCTCGCTGAAGCGGTACACGTACTTGGGCATCCTTGCCTCTTTCGGTTCTTGTGGAACTAGGGACTCCGTGCACGCGCAGGCGCACGCGAAGCACTCTATGTGACTTCGGTCCCATGTTGCAGGTGACTCATCCAGCCGCGAACAGGGCTGCGCCGGCCGGCCCTAGGGCTTAATGGCGCAGCGCCAACAGGCCGGTGTGTCCCGGCAGGGTGATGCGGGTGGACAGGGACTCACCGTCGGGCGTCCCGGAGCGGGTCGGGGCGCGGGGCCACCCGGGCAGACGCAGCGCCACCATGCGCCCAGCCCGGCCCCACGTATCACAGGAGTTACGACAACTGCTCAAAACGGGTTCTTCGTGTCGTGGGGATGGGGTTGTGCGGGGCTTTCCTCGTCGGGGTCTCGGGGTACGTGGTCGTACGCGATCCCACCCGGTCGTACGTAAAACCGCGTGGTCGTACCCCCAGCGCACGCGGTCGTACGTAAAACCGCGCGGTCGTACCTTAGAGCCCCTCTAAGGTACGACCGCGCAGGACCCCGAGACGCCGAACCACCGGCACCCGCTCACCCCGACCACGCCCTCACACACGAAGAACCTCAAAACATAGCGGCGGATACCCTCCACACTTCCGCGTGGCGGGCATCCGCCGCCGGTCCGATCGCGCAGGATCCGACGCGTGCGTCCGACGTCTATCCGGCGACTAGGGAACGACGACGAGGACGTCGCACTTCGACTTGCGGAGCACCTGGACGGAGACGGCTCCGAAGATGCGGCCGAACAGCGAATCGACGCCTTTGGATCCGACGATGACGAGGTCCGCCTCGGTCTCCAAGGTGACGAGGGTGACGGCATCGACCGCCGTGCCCTCGACGACGACGCCCTGGGCGAGGGCGACGCCGCGCTCAACGGCGAGATCACGCGCCTTCTCGACGACGGCGTAGGCCTGGTCCTCGGTGAGCCCGACCCGCACATCGGCGACGGGGGCAAACTCGTTGATGCGAGCCTTGTCCCGCGCCGAGACGGGGTCGAAGCCGGCGACGAGGAGAAGAGCGGCGTCGCACAGGCGAGCCATCTCGCAGGCGCGATCGATGACGTGGGTGTTCGCCTCGACATCGCCGACTCCGGCGACAATGGTGGTATAGGTCACGGATGACATCCTTTCGTGGGGCACCCGGTCAGGCCACGGCAGTCTCAGTGGCGGACACGGCGGCGGCGCGCACCCGCGGGTCCGCGTCCTTGACGGTGTCGATCCACTCGATGAGCAGACCGGCGATGACGAGGAAGACTGCGACGAAGAGCATGGCGTTGACCGGGTGATCGCCGAGCAGGTGCTTGTAAATGGGACCGAAGGTGAGGGTCTGGATGAACTGGGGGATGACGATCATCATATTGATAACGCCCATGTAGACGCCTCGGCGCTCCTTGCGGATCATCTCAATGGCCATGATGTAGGGTACGCCCGTAATAGAAGCCCAGGCCACACCAATGCCGATCATGGGCAGGTAGAGGACCGCGGTGTGGCCGGGGCTGCCGATGCGGGTGAGCAGGACCAGGCAGACGGCGGCGAGGCACAGCGCCGCGGTGTGGACGTGCTTGGGGCCGATGCGGTTGGCCAGTCGCGCCAGGAAGAGGGCGACGACCGTGCAGGAGACGTAGTAGACGACCATGAGCCCGGTGGCGAAGCCGGAGGCGTTGTTGAAGGCCTCGGTCTTGGCGTACCCCGGGTCGGACAGGTTCACGCCGAAGTAGGTGACGGCGCACATGAGGCCCAGGTACTGCCAGAAGACGTTCATGGCGTACCACTGGAAGAGGTAGACCAGGGCCATCTTCTTCAGGCCGCGGGGCATCTCGACGATGGCGACGCCGATGTCCTTGACGAAGCCGAAGGGGCCCTCCTCCCGCTTCTTGCGCTCGAGCTCGACCAAGCCCTCCGGCGTGGGCGGCAGCTCCTTGGTGGAGAGCACCGAGATGAGCACCGAGCCGATGGAGCACACCGAGCCCACCATGAAGGCGCCGAAGACCCAGTAGGGGATGCCGGCGGCGGTGGCGCCCGCCAGGGTCTTCTCCAGAACGACGAGGGTCCCGGCGGCCAGGGCCGAGCCGGCGCCGATGAACAGGGACTGGGCGAGGAAGCCCTTGGCGAGCTGCTTGGAGGGCAGGCGGTCGCCGATGAAGGCCCGGTAGGGCTCCATGGCCGTGTTGTTCGAGGCGTCCAGCAGCCACAGGCACAGCACCGCCATCCACACGGCGGTGACGAAGGGCATGAGGAACAGGAACACGGAGCAGCCGACGGCCCCGATCAGGAAGAAGGGCTTACGGCGTCCCCACTTCTCGCTCCAGGTCCGGTCCGAGAGCGCCCCGATGAGCGGTTGGATGAGCAGGCCGGTGACGGGTCCGGCCAGATTGAGGATGGGGATCTCGTCAGCGGAAGCCCCGAGGAACTGGTAGATGGGCGACATGGCGTTCTGCTGCATGCCGAAGGAGTACTGGATGCCGAAGAATCCGACGTTCATCAGCAGGATCTGAGCAGTGCTCATCATGGGCTTGTGCGCGATGTCCGCCGCGCTATTCTGGGAAGTCTGTGCCATAGGTCATCCTTGTCCTGGGCCCTGTGGAACTCTGTCGACGCCGCCCGAGACGGACGCCGCGCTTCCTGCCCGAGAGAACGCTGTACGGGACGGCGGGGATCTCAGGAAGTCAAGCAGGTCAATGATCCACCGAACAAGACTAACGTTTGACAGGTCTTTAGCCCCATTATCGGATCTCGCACGAGCCGGACCGGGTCATGACTCAGGCACGCAGGGCAATCATCCCACGATGCGCGCTGAGGGGCACCTCCAGAGCCAGCGCCTCACCGTCCGGGTCCCCGGTGGGCCCCGGTGACCTGAGGCCCGCCGGGAGACGCACGGTGCCGCCTCCCTCCTCGCCGAGCGCGACGGCGGCCACTCCGCCCTCGAACTCGCGCACCCAGGCGCCCGAGGTCCTCCGGGGCCGTCCCAGCGGGCGCCCCAGGTCGGCGTCGAGGGCGGGGAACCAGGGAGTGCGCGAGTAGTCGTCGTGACCGGTGGCCGTGTAGGCGCCCTCCCCTCCCCCGAAGACCCAGAAGGCCGCCAGCCCGTAGAGGCCGGGGGACGTGCGGGCACCGGACATGGAGCCGCCGCCCCCGCCGTCGGGCGTGCGCACGATGGACAGGCCCGGCCCTCGCAGCTCGTGAATCTGGGCCAGGGCCGTGGCCTCATCGAAGAGGTGATGGTCCCCCCAGCCCAGCCAGCACTCGTCGAAGCCACCACCCCAGGCCGAGTGGCGCTCCCAGCGGCCGGGTTCCCGGCGGGCCTCGGCCACGTTGGGGATGAGGATCTTGCCGACGCCGTTGAGGCCGGCACCGGCCTGGTCCACGAAGATGTTCAGCTCGGCGCGCAGGGCGGCGGTGTCGGCGATTCCGTCCAGGGGGAGGTCCAGGCCGTAGTAGTCGTCGAAGACGTCGTTGTCCGCCATGACGCCGTCGAAGGCGGTCTCAGCGGTGGCCTGGCAGACCTCCTCCACCCAGCGGGCGCGGTAGTCGGGGTCCCACACGCGGGCCTGGAAGTGGCCGGGGTAGGTGTTCCACTCGACCAGGTCGCCGTTGTCACGCCTGGCGAGCCAGCCGCGGCGTCGGGCCTCGCGGTAGGACAGCCCGGAGGCGCGCATGGAGTCCGGCTCGAAGTCTCGCGTGGAGGACAGGCACCGGTAGGCCAGGACCGTCATGTCCGGTCGTGCCTCCTTGAGGCGGGCTGCTGCCTCGGTCTCCCAGGGCTGGAGGATGGCCGCCCGGTAGTGGGCGATCGCGAAGTCCAGCTCCCCGGGCTCGAGCGGGTTGCCGTAACGGATCCAGGCTCCGACGCCGCCGGTGCTGCTCCTCATGCTCCTCCTTGGTCGGTGCGGGTAACGGTCTGCTCGCCGGCGCCGCCCTGACGGTAGATCGTGTTGTAGGAGGCGTTGACCTTGACCAGGTCGTAGGCCGCCTCCACGCGGCCGCGGGCGTTGAGGCTCAGACGCTCGTAGAGATCGACGTCGGAGATGACCTCCTGGACCTTGTCCGCCATGACGGTGGGGTCGCCGGGCTCGATGATGATGCCGCAGGGATCCCAGGTCTCCCCCTCGTCGGTGACGATCAAGTCCTCGACGACCGAGCGCACGGCGCCGACGTCGGTGCTCACCGTGGGGATGCCGGCCCCCATGGTCTCCAGGGAGACGACCGGCAGGCCCTCGTTGTAGCTGGGCAGGACGAACAGGTCGAACTCGGGCAGGAGCTCGCGGACCTTGACGGTGCCGCGGATGGTGATGACGCTCTCCAGGCCCTGCTCGACGATGCGGGTCAGGCACTGCTCGAAGTAGGAGGGCATGTGCTCGGTGGGCCCGCACACGTCCAGGTGGATGTTCAGGCCCCGGTCCACCATGAGGCGCACCGAGTCAATCATGTCCAGCAGCCCCTTGATGGGCACGACGCGGGCGATGTACACCAGCTTCCACAGGTGCTTGTCCGCGCCCTCCTTCTTGATCTCCTCGATGGCCGCCAGGCGCGCGGCGTAGGAGGCGTCGAACTCCGAGGTGACGATCCCGTTGGGGATGACGATGGCGCGTCCGGAGTCGCCGCCGAGCTCATTGGCCTCGGTGATGGCCCGCGGGTAGAGGTAGGTGGAGGCGTAGGCGTAGGGGTAGCACAGACGCCCCATCTCCAGCCACCAGGCCATCCACATGCGCTCGCGGCCGGTGACGTCGAAAGTGCGGTAGTCGGTGAGCCTGATGTTGAGGTCCAGCCTGCGTTCCAGGAGGGTGTTGACGGTGTCGCGCACGTAGAGGTTGTGCTCGGTCAGCAGCACCTTGGTGCCGTGCTCGCGGGCGGCGTTGACGCCCAGCAGCATGGCGTAGCCGGTGGTGTGGGCGTGGTAGACCTGGGCGCGCGGGACCGGCTCGGCCAGGACCGCGTAGGCCAGGGAGAAGAAGTCGCGCAGGCACCAGAAGATGTCGGTCATCGACATCCCCAGGTCCGGCATCATGTCGTGGTAGGCCTCCATGAACTCGCGCGTGCCCAGGATCGCCCAGACCGGGTAGCGGCGTGAGGCGCTCAGGCCCTCGCTGATGATGTCCCACAGCGGCTCGGTCTGGCCGTCCTGAGCCAGGGAGAGCATCGCGCCCAGGATGCGCCGGGACAGCTCGCGGCGCTGGCGGCGGTTCATGCGCAGGTCGCGCGGGCGGGCGCGCAGGAAGTCCTCCTGGTGCTCCTCCATGGACAGGTAGAGGACCTTCACCCAGGCGACGTTGTCCGGCATGCCGTAGAGGTCCTTGAGTGGCGAGTGGGAGTCCCAGGTGATGTGGATGATCCCGAAGGTGAGGTCCGGGTTGCCGGTGATGATGTCGTGGACCACCGCGGAGACCCCGCCCTTGAGGTAGGGGTAGGTGGACTCCATGACGATGGCGACATCGACGTCCACGTACACGCCGTCCTCGGGGACGCCATCGGGCAGGACCTGCTCATCAGCCTCGGGCTCGGGCTCCTCGGAGAGCGGGAGCAACTCGGCCGCGCCGGCGGGGGCCTCCTCGTCCTCGTCCTCGTCCTGGGCGGTCTGCTGGGACAGGGGGATGGCGGCCGCGTGGGAGGCGGCCGAGGCCACGGACTCCCAGGCGATGGCGGTGGGGGCGGGAGTCTGCTGGGGCTGCTGGGGCGC
>CAJZFF010000055.1 GCA_915069725.1 uncultured Actinomyces sp. | reverse complement strand
GAGATAGTGACTCCCCCTGTCCACCGTAAGATGAGTTCATCGGGATCGAACTTCGGAGCGAGACTCGATATCACCATCGCGAAAGCGAAGAACCATGCCATGCAGAAGGCGAACAGTACTGTCGAGATGGCGCTGCATGCCAGCGTCATCCTCCTACCGAGCCTCTTACCCGCACGGTAGGCGAAGGAGCGCTTCTCGGGGTGTGGGGTCGGGTGCGTGGTCCCGGTGGCGGATGCGCCGGGGGCATTGGGGCTGTCGCTGTTGCGCTGATGATCGGAAGGCATCTCGTTGACTCCGTTGGGAACATAGGAGGTCGATCAATGCCTCGAAAGGCTAGTGGAGATCGCTGGAGGCGTCCAGGGAATTTCTGCCCAACAGGTAGATTTGCGAGAGGAGATCGCCGACGCCCGCATCCAGGTCGAGGACCGGGTGGCCCAGTACTTCCACGTCGGCTGAGGCTGCGTCGCCTGGTCCCGTTCGTGCAGTACAGTCGCCATCGAGCGGTAGCCGGAGGAAGGATGAGACGGTGGTTGAACGGAAGCTCAGGCGGCTACCGCCGGTAGTGCTCCTGGCGGCGGCCGGGCTGGCACAGAGCGCCATAGCGCGCGGCCGGAGAGTGACACCGTCGTCGATGATGGTGGCCGCCCCCGTACTCGGGATCTCGATATGCGCGCTCGCCGGAAGTGCGGGCGGTTTTCTTCGGCACCGCACAACGGTCGATCCGGTGAGGGTCGAGCGCGCGCAGCACCTTGTTGTGGACGGTCCCAACCGGCTGACGCGCAATCCCATGTACCTGGGCCTGACGGGCCTGCTGCTCTCGCACGCGATCGCGCGCAGGAGCCCGTCCGCGTTGATCCCGCTGGCCGGCTTCGTCTGGCTCATCGACCGCCACCAGATCCCGGCCGAGGAGAAGGCTCTGGAGGAGAGGTTCGGGCAGGACTACCTCGACTACAAGGAGGCCGTTCCCCGCTGGCTGGGTGTGCCGTGCGCTCGAGGGTACTGTCAGGCGCGCTGCCGGCGCTGAGGGTGTGCGGCGCATGAGGGTGGGGTGACCTGAATCGCGCGGTCGGCCGGAATGATCCGACGGAGCGCGTAGTTGAAGGTTGTATGAAAGCATTCGGGTTTCTCAGCTTCGGACACTATGGACACGGTCGCGGCCCTGGCGACCCCGACGCTGGCCAGGCGCTCAAGGAGGCCGTCGAGATCGCGGTCGCGCGGTCGGGGCGGACGAGATCGGCATCAACGGCGCCTACTGACGCGTCCACCACGTCGCCCGCCAGGCGGCCTCGCCCGTGCCGCTGCTCGCGGTAGCGGGCGCCCGGACGTCGCGCATCGAGGTCGGCACCGGCGTCATCGACAAGCGGTAGCGCATGTAGCGGTTGCAACACCCGTTCACGTAAGCTTGGTTGCATGGTCGAACTGGTATCGCTGAGGAAGACGAACGAGGTTGCGGCGTACGTCCGCGCCTCGATGGACCGCAAGGGCGACCGATGGACCGTCGAGACCCAGCTGAGAAAGATCAGGGCGCTGGCCGAGGCCAAGGACTGGAAGGTCGTCGAGGTCTACGACGACAACGCGGTGTCCGCGACGAAGAAGCGCCGTGCTGGCACTCGGTGGGCCGAGATGCTGGAGGACGCCCGTGCGGGCAAGTTCTCGATGGTGGTCGCCGTGGACATGGACCGGCTCCTGCGTAGCACGAAGGACCTGAACACACTGATCGATCTCGGCCTGCGTGTCGTCACCGTTGACGGCGAGATCGACCTCTCGACGGCGGACGGGGAGTTCCGGGCGACGATGCTCGCCGCTCTCGCCCGGTTCGAGGCACGACGCAAGGCCGAGCGACAAATCAGGTCGAACGAGCGCCGACGCGCCGAGGGCATCCCCACGTCCGCCTGGAAGGCGTTCGGCTGGACGAGGGACGGCGAGTTGATCGAGGAGGAGGCCGCCGCCGTACGGCGGGCCTTCGATGCGTTCCTCGGCGAGCCGTCCCTGTCGATCCGGCGAATCCGCGAGGACCTGAACAGCGCCGGTCACTTCACCGCGCGTGGGTCGGAGTTCTCCGTCGATGCTGTGCGCTACCTGCTCGCGAACCCGCTTTACTGTGGCTACATCAAGCACTACGCGTCGGGCGAGCTGTACCCGGTTCAGGGCGAGGCGTTCCCGCCCATCGTCGGCGAGCAGACGTGGCGGGCCGCGGTGGCGAAGCTGGAGGACAACGTGCGGAGGTCGGCGAGGCAGGGGAACCAGCCGAAGTATCTCCTGTCCACGATCGGGCTGTGCGGGAAGTGCGGCGCGACGCTCGTCTCGGGGACGAACAGCCGCAAGCAGCCGACGTACCGCTGCGGCGAGCAGTTCCATCTCACCCGCCAGCGCGAGCCCGTCGATGCGATGGTCACCGAGGCGGTGCTCACGCGTCTGTCCTCGGTGGACGTGCACGACCTCGTGATGCCACAGGAGGACGATGGGCCGGATCGCGAGGAGCTGCTGACGGAGCGGAACGCCCTGGTCGATCGGGTGAAGGAGCTGAGCCCGCTGCTGCGCGACATCCATCAGCCGGTCCTGGAGATAACGGCAGCGATCAACGACGTGAAGGCCCGCATCGACGAGATCGACGCGGAGCTGCTCGACCGTTCGGTGTCGGCGGCGGCGAAGCTGCTCGCGGACGTCGAGGAGCCGGTCGGCACCGCGGAGCGCCGCGAGGTGGTCGAGGCGAAGTGGAAGGTGTTGGACGTGGACCGCCGCCGGATGCTCGTGGACGAGCTGGTGACGGTGACCATCGAGCCCATCACGCCCGGTCACGTGAAATTCGACCCCGACCTGATTCGGATAGAGCCGCGTCGCGACTGACTCATGAGTCGACTCGTCATTGCAATGGTGAGTCGACTCGTGGGAGAATGGTTGCAGACAAGAAGATCCCACCGGGGCCGCGACTTAGAAGCGCGGGGTTCTGCTCCCGGATGAGTAGCCGGTCAAACAGCCCAATTACCGTGGCGGGGAACCGGAAGATACTCATGTCTGAGGACTTCCGATGTCTGTCGTTATCGACGTTCCCCGCGCATCCGCGCTCGACCGCCCTGGCCTCGATCAGGGCTCCACTCCTTCTCCGCAGGCAGACGGCCTCGATCCCGTCATCGCCGCCGCTCGTGCTGCTGGTCGTCTGGCCGGTGAACGCCTGGCTCGCACGCCCCTGACCCCGCGACAGCGCGCCGCGGTCGCCGCCGTGATGGGCGGTGGTCACTGATGAGCGCCAACTCCGCCGCCTTCGACCACGTGAACGGCTTCCGCTGGCGACAGGGCGACCCCTCCCTCGCCGAGTCCGAGGCACGTCTCTACGACCTCGGCGTGCTCCGCTCCGTGCTGGAGGAGTCCGTCGAGATCGCCGTCGCCGACGCCCGCGCCGATGGGGTGACCTGGGCGAAGATCGGCGACGCCCTCGGCGTCACGCACCAGGCTGTCATCAAGCGCTACGGCCGGGGCGGTGGTCGCTGATGCGCGCCGACGCACGCAACCTCAGCACCGCTCCCGCCGACCTGACCCCGCCCGGAGGGCCTGGCCTGGCACCCGCCGAAGGCGGGCTGCCCGTCGTCGTGATGACGGTCCGCAGCCGTGCTTCGCACTCTAAGAGTTTCGGGAGCCTCATTCGTTCCTACGGGCGCGGCAAGGGCTTGTCGATTGCCGCGTCCTGCAACAACGTGCCTGGTCAGCGGTCGGTTCCGCCCGCGCTCCGTCGCGTGGCCTCGTGGGATCATTTTGGGTCTCATTTGGGGGTCAATAGGGGGTCATTTAGGCGCCGCACTCTCTCTGAGGCCCTCCGCGCTGTCCGCGGCGGGGGTGGTCGCCGTGGCTAAGCAGGAGAACAACCCGACGAGCATCGGGCTCACGCAGTACCTCGATCCGTCGTACTGGACCTGGGCTGCCGAGGACCCGAACGGGGCCGCGCTGCTCCAGCAGGGAGCCGAGGCGATCCTCGCCTACGTGGTGCAGCGGCTCGAGGCCACCGGCTGCGAGGTCGTCGAGGCCTACGGCATCGTGCATGACAAGGACGAGCGCGAGGTCTGGAGCGACACGGAGAAGGCTCTGGTGATCGAGCCGAAGCCCGATCACCTGCACGCGGTCATCAAGTTCGCCAGCCGTGCGAAGAGCGCACCGCTGGATCGGCTCGCGTTCGGCATCGGCGTCGAGCCCCAGTACGTCGAGAAGCCGGGCCGCGGGCGGTACGCCTACGACAACATGCTGTCGTATCTGACGCACGTGAAGTACGCGGACAAGCACCAATACGCGCCTTCGGAGGTCGCTACGGTGCGTGGGCCTGACTACCTCGGGATCGACGCCCAGCGTCGGGAGACCTGGCTCAAGGGGCGCGCGCACGTGAAGAAGAAGGTCGTCGCCGAGAACTTCGAGGACATGCGCGAGCGCGTGCTCCAGGGCGAGTTCACGCGGGATCAGATCATGCTCACGGACGAGCTGTTCGACATCTACTCGCGGCATCAGCGGGAGATCGACGACGCGCTGTCGGCCTACGGCCAGCGCCGCGCATACCGGGCGGCGGCGAAGCTCCGCGCCGGTGAGTTCTCGACGCACGTGGTGTTCGTCCATGGGGATGCCGGGATCGGCAAGACCCGGTTCGCCACGGACTTCATCACCGAGGCGATCAACGCGGCGAACGCGCACGGCGAGCGGTGGCAGGTCTACCGGGCCGCGACGGGGAACCCGCTTGATGACTGGCGAGGCGAGGAGGTGCTGCTGCTGGACGATCTGCGGGCCTCGGCGATGGATGCGAACGACTGGCTGCTGCTGCTTGATCCGTACAACGCCTCGCCTGCGAAGGCTCGGTACAAGAACAAGGGCGAGGTGGCCCCGCGCCTTATCGTCATCACGGCGACGATCGAGCCTGTCGAGTTCTTCTACTACGCCCGCCAGAAGGGCAACGTGGACGAGGCGTTGGACCAGTTCATCCGCCGCTTGGCCTCGGTCGTGAAGGTCTATCGTGCCGACGACATCAATCGTTACCTCGTGCAGCACATTGGGAAGATCGAGCCCTACGAGTGGCACCAGTGCAGCATCCCGACCGCCGCACACACGCCCGGCATGTACGGCAACGCGTATCACCAGAACGTCGGGTCGCGGGAACTGACCTACGGTCCGGAGACCTCGGCGGAACATGACGCTGAGGGCGCGGTTGCTGAGCTGCTGGGCGGGCTCGCGGTGCGGAGCCCTGACGTGCCGCTGGCGCTGATCGGAGGTGCCGCATGAGCACCGAACGCGATGCGCTCTTCCAGGGGGTCGAGGGGGCCGGAGGCCCCTCGCAAGCAGCCGGGGAGGACATGAGCGCCAGCGAAATGTCCGACACGGCTACTGCTTGCCACTCTGGCGTACAGGTGGAGCAGCAGACCGACTCCCAGGTGAACACCGGTCGGGCTGATGCGGAGGCTGTGCGTCAGAGTCACGGCGGCGCGAAGCGTCGTCGTGGGGGCCGCGCGAAGCTCGATACCGACTTCGGAGAGGAGACGCTCGCGGCGCTTCGCACTCGTGCGAAGCGGCTCGGGCTGGCTCCGAGCACGTGGGTGCGGACCGTCGTCCGGGATGCCCTCCACGCCTCTCGGAGCGAGGAGTTGGACGCCGCCGTGGCCGCGCACCTGCTCGGGGTCGAGGCGCGGGTGCAGGCGTCGGCGGATGCTCGCGAGCTGGCCGCGCAGATTCGCCCGCTGGCGATCAACGTCAACGACCTCGACCGCCGGGCGCGGGCTGGTGAGTCAGTGGCGCTGTCGGCGGAGGTGCCCGAGCTGATCGAGTTGCTGCGCGAGGTCCGCGCCCTGCTCGGGGATCGGGCGGCCTCATGAGCACCACGCACTACAGCCCGAGCGCCAGCGCCGCCGACACGGAGCGCTATATCCGTGGCAAGGAGGACGAGCGGGGCATCGCGATCACGTGCGATGTGCCGGGAGGCCCCGGCGCGTTCTCGGCGCGCGCTCGGTCGCTCACGCAGAACACGACGCGCGAGGTCGAGGCGGTGCATTACCGCCAGTCGTTCAGCGACGAGGAGTTCGACCCGAAGAGTCCGGAGGACGTGCAGCGGGTGAACGATCTCGGTTATCAGCTCGCGAAGAAGATGCACCCGGATTCCGACTGCCTCGTAGTCAGTCATGTGGATGGGCGGGGCAAGAAGCCGCACAACCACATCTTGGTCATCAACCACAACAACCGGACGGGGAAGGCGCTCTCGGACTATCGCACGTTCCACGACCGCAAGGCCGGGAATCAGCGGGGCGTCCAGTCGGCGAACGACCAGCTGATGCGAGAACACGGGCTCTCGGTCGTGAAGCGGCTGGAGCACGCACCGAAGGACTGGGAGCTGCGCCGCGAGGACTTCGCCGAGGGATCGCTCGACCGCGAGATGGGCGACCGGATGAGCGCGGCGCTGGCCGATCCCCGGGCGGTGGACAAGGCCGGTCTGGTCTCGGTGATCGAGGAGCAGAACCAGCGGCTCGGCGATGACGGGGAGCGGGTGCCGCGGATGCGGTTGCACAGCCCCGTCAGCAAGAAGGGCAAGCGCGCCGGGCAAGAGACCTGGACGCTCTACATCGAGGATCGCCGCGGCGAGTCCGGCCGCGCCGAGCGCCGCAAGCGCGCGAGCGCCCTCTCGGCGGACTTCACCCCGGAGGGCGCGCAGGCGTTCTTCGACTACCACCAGCAGCAGAAGGAGAAGGAACATGAGCGCAGCGCTCGACAGGCTGAAGCAGCAGAACGAGCCCGAGCAGTCGCAGCAGCAGCTCGGCAGTCCGGAGACGATGGAGCTGTTGACCTCGATCCTCGCCGCCGTCGAGGCGCAGAACACGAGGATCGCCACGCTGACCGAACAGCAGAAGAAGCTCGCGGGGTTCGTGAAGGTCATGGACGAGGAGACGACGAGGCGGCTGGAGCGGATCACGGCCCCGGCGTCGACCTCCTCGCCCTCCAGCGACGTGTCCGCGAGGATCGCGAGTATCGAGAGCAGGCAGAACGAGATCGCGAGCACGCTCGGCGAGTTCGCGCAGAGTCTCAACGGCGAGAGCTTGAACGCCGCGTCGCGGAGCTTGGTCGCGGAGGCGCAGAAGAATCGCGCGGCTACGGCCTCGGCGATTGAGGGTCTGAAGGCGCAGGTCACAGCGAACCAGAAGCTCGTGAGCCAGGTCGGCGGCGCGGTCCAGCGGATCGAGAAGCGCACCGAGGAACGGGTCGAGAAGGCTGTCGAGCAGGTCGCCGGGGAGGCTTCGGCCACGATGACCGCGAGCCTCGACGCCTCGAACGCGCGGGCGGAGCGGATCATCGCCGCGACGGCGAAGCTGGAGGCGCGACAGCTCTGGTCCGCCGCCGCCGCGATGTGCCTCGTTCTCCTGCCGGTGGCCGTGGTCGTCGCCGGTCTCTGGATGGGCATCGCCGGGCTCATCACGGGTGTTCAGTGGGCGCTGGACGTGGACGGGAGCGTGTGGCTCGGCATCGGCCGGTGGCTCGTGGTCGGCGCTGGCCTCGCCGGGGCCGGCTACGGGCTCTTCGCGTCCGTCCGCTGGGTTGCGGGTCTCGTGGAGACCTGGAAGGGCCGCGGGATGCCGAAGTGGCCCCGCTGGCGCAAGAGGTGATCACGCCTCACGAGGGCAAGCGCGCGCAGCGCGTGCGGCAGCCGCGACAACTGGACATTAGGTCAGCGGCTGCTGTATAGTTCAGTGCATGCTGACCATTGCTTCGCGTCTTGACGTCATGAACCGGCTCGGCCGGGCCATGGCCGACCCGACGCGCTCCCGCATCCTGATGTCCCTGCTCGACAGCCCGAGCCACCCCGCGGTGCTCTCGCGCGAGCTGGGGCTGACCCGCTCGAACGTGTCCAACCACCTGACCTGCCTGCGCGACTGCGGGATCGTGGTCGCCGAGCCCGAGGGCCGCCAGACTCGCTACGAGATCGCCGACCCGCACCTGGCCGCGGCGCTGACGGCACTGGTCGATGTGACCCTCGCCGTGGACGAGAGCGCGCCGTGCATCGACCCGGCCTGCTCGGTGCCGGGCTGCTGCGCCGCGAGCAGTTCGGGGGACGCCTCGTGAGCGCCGCCTGCGGCTGCGACGAGCCGACGACCAGCCCCGCGGACGAGGCAGAGGAGGCAGAGCGCCCGTGGTGGCGTGATCCCGGCCTGGTCGTGCCGATCCTCTCCGGCGTCGCGTTCGGCACCGGCCTGGCGCTGGAGTGGTCGGGGCTGCACATCGCGGCGCTGGTCGCGTTCTGGGCGGGCCTGCTGCTGGGCGCGTACACGTTCGTGCCCGGTGCGATCCGGAATCTCGTTGTGAAGCGCAAGCTCGGGATCGCGCTGCTGATGACGATCAGCGCCGTGGGCGCGGTGATCCTCGGCTACGTCGAGGAGGCGGCCGCGCTGGCGTTCCTCTACTCGATCGCCGAGGCCCTGGAGGACAAGGCGATGGACCGCGCCCGCGGCGGGCTGCGCGCGCTGCTGAAGCTCGTGCCGGAGACCGCGACCGTGCTGCGCGACGGGACCTCCGCCTCGGTCCCGGCCAGGGAGATCGCCGTCGGCGACGTGCTGCTGGTCCGCCCTGGCGAGCGGGTCGCGACCGATGGGCTGGTCCGCTCGGGCCGGTCGAGCCTGGACACTTCGGCGATCACCGGTGAATCGATCCCGGTCGAGGTCGCGCCCGGAGAAGCGGTGTCGGCGGGCGCGATCAACAGCGCCGGCGTGCTGGAGGTCGAGGCGACCGCCGCGGGCACCGACAACTCGCTGACCAGC
>CAJZFF010000054.1 GCA_915069725.1 uncultured Actinomyces sp. | reverse complement strand
GGGCGGTGGCGGTCAGAAGTGCCTGCCGTCATGACCTGGGCGGGCAGCCATGACTTCTGTCATGAGATCCGTCAACGGGGCCACCGGATCGGCCTGACGGGTTTGAAAGCGCCGGTGATCGTCGATAATCGAGGCGTGAAGGTCCTGGTCGACAACGGCGTGCTGCTGTGCGGCTGTGTCTTGCTGGCCCTGCTCACCGTGGAGACGGACACGGTCGTCGTGGTCTGGCTGCTCGGTGCCGTGGCTGTCAGTGGGATGGGCATGTTTGCCGACCGGAGCCGCTGGGTGATCGTGATGCCCGTCGCCTACCTCCTGCTCGGAACCCTCACGACGGCGTCCGTGGTCGGGGCCCCGCTGGTCTTCTACGGCCTGGCCCGCCTCGGCATGCTCGGTACCCGGCACGCACGGGTGGTGGCTGTGATCAGTGGCCTTCTGTTTACTGCCGTCGTTGCCAGACAGGTGCCGAGGACACCGGTACTGGCTCTCGCCCTGGCGATCTGCGCGCTCGCGGCCCTCCTTGCGCTGCGCACCATCCAGGAGGAGGCGGTGCGGATGAGCCTGCATATGGTGCGAGACGACCTGCGCGAGAAGGTCCTCACCCTGCAGGACACGAACGCCCAACTGCTCCAGGCCCAGGACTACGAGCTGCGCGCCGCCGCCCTGGCCGAGCGCACCCGCATCGCCCGCGAGATCCACGACGGCGTCGGCCACCTCCTCACCCGCCTCCTGCTGCAGGTCAAGGCCCTCCAGGTCGTCCACCGCGAGGAGCCCGGCGTCGTCGCCGACCTCACCACCCTGGACAGCGGCCTCGACGAGGCCCTGGACTCCATGCGCCGCTCCGTCCACGCCCTGTCCGACGACGGCGAGGAGCTGGCCACCTCCCTCAACCTGCTGGGCTCGCGCTGCGGCATCGACTCCGTGAGCGTCGACTGCTCCACCGACGTCGAGCCCCCACCGGCGGTGGCGCGCTGCGTCGTTGCCGTCGTGCGCGAGGCCCTGACCAACGCCGCCCGCCATGGTAGGGCCCACTCGGCCCGAGTTGTGGTCACCGACTACCCTGCGTTCTGGCAGGTCACGGTCGACAATGACGGCATCGTCCCCGCCGAGGAGGAGCCGGCTGTTGAGGGCCGCGCGGGCTCGGGCCTGGGGCTGCGCTCCATGACTGAGCGTGTCGAGGCCCTGGGCGGCCGGGTACGGATCACCCCGCGACCGCGGTTCACGGTCTTCGCCACGATCCCCAAGGACGGACAAGGGAAAGAAGGAACATCATGAGGGTCCTCATCGTCGACGACGACGCGCTCGTCGCCCAGTCCCTGTCCACGATCCTGTCGGTCGAGGACGACGTCGAGGTCGTCGGCCTGGGCTGCTCGGGCCCCGAGGCCGTTGAGCGCTACCGGGAGCTGACCCCCGACATCCTCCTCATGGACATCCAGATGCCCGGCGGGGACGGGCTCAGTGCGGCCGAGCGGATTCTGGCCGAGGACGCCGGGGCGCGCATCGTCTTCCTGACCACCTTCTCCGACGACGAGTACATCGTGCGGGCCCTCAAGATGGGGTCGCGCGGCTACCTCATCAAGCAGGACGTCGCCCAGGTCGCCCCGGCACTGCGCTCCGTCATGGCCGGGGTGTGCGTCCTGGAGGGAGAGGTGCTGGAGCGCAGCACCACCATGGGGATGAGCGGACGTGCTGGAGGGCGGGAGCATGCCGAGGAGGCCCCGGGACCGTCCGCCAAGGACCTGCGGAGCACGGCTTTCGCGGCCCTGACCGACCGCGAGTACGAGGTCGTCGAGGCCGTGGCCGAGGGACTGGACAACGCCGAGGCCGCGGCGCGGCTGTTCATGAGTGAGGGCACGGTGCGCAACCACATCAGCGCGATCCTGGCCAAGCTCGGCCTGCGCAACCGCACCCAGGTCGCGGTCATGTACTACCGCTGCGCGCAGGCTGGGTGATCCTGGCGCAGCCGTACCCCAGCGTGACACATCGTGTTACCCTCGATGGGAGACGAGGAGGAAGCGATGTCGACCGCTATGGAGAATCTCAACGTCAAGATCGATGCCGAGGACAAGCGTCTGTTCGTTGAGCTTGCTCGCCAGATGGGAACGACTCCGTCCAATGCTGTACGCATGTTCGTCCGTGCGTTCAATGACTTCAAGGGTTTCCCTTTCGACACCTCACGTCCCTATGGCATGACTGCCGAGGCACGACGGGCTTACGAGGAGGCCGATGCGGCGATCGCCGCAGGAACGGCCAAGCGTTACCGGACCGTGGCTGACTTGCGTAACGACCTGGGTCTGTGATGCTCCAGATCGTCATCTCGAACAAGTGCAAGAAGGACCTCAAGCGGGCTAAGAAGCGCGGTCTCGACCTGGATGAGTTCTTCGCCGTCGTCGATATGCTTCAGCGTCAAGAGGCGTTGCCCGCTCGCTACCGCGACCATGCGCTCACGGCGGACCGAGCAGGTTTGAGGGACTGCCACATCCGGCCCGACTGGGTGCTGATCTATGAGGTTCGAGAGGTGGAGCTCGTGTTGCTCCTGGTGGAAACCGGCAGTCATTCCGATCTTCGGATGTGAATGGTATGAGCAATCAATCGTGGCCAAGTGAGTGTTTGTGAAATCATGCGCAGACTGATCTGCTCCAGCTGAGAGCGGTGCCCGCCACTCGGGTGCACACCGCGTCTGACGACTTCAGACGCCTTCGCTGACTCTGTTTGAGTGTGTTTGATGGTGGTAGTATCAATACGAGCGGTCGGTGTGGTTGCAATCTGCGAAAGTAGGAATCTGTGGGAGCGCTTGCTTTAATCATCTTCTTCATGTTTCTCGTTCCCATGCTTCTGTGGGGTGCCATAGACCCTCGCGGTATGTGGGAAGCGACGTCAGCCTGGCAGTTCCGTGACCCTGAGGCCAATGAGCCGTCCGATGGTGCCTTCGCTTTTCAACGGCTTGCTGCCATTGTCGCTCTTCTGATGATGGTGGGGGGGCGTATTCTTCGTCATGTCGGCGTCGCACAGGAATGCGAGTGATCGCGCAACGGATGATGCCACTCCTCATGTGTACCCAAACATTTATTCGTCGAGTGGCGCTGAGGATAGTGACGGATATGCCGAGACGACCGTGACTCCGTCTCCGGTTGATCCTTTCCCGTCATCTTCGATGACTGCCGTGGGATCTGGTGATCCGGTTGTCCTTTTCAAGCCGGTTCTCGAGGGTGCGGCTGGTGGGCAGAAATCGGACTCCTCGGTCAGCATCGGCATCGACGCCTTCTATTACTCGTGGCTGCCCGGTGACCATCCGAGTGCCTTCGCCGCGGCAAGCGTCGTCGACTCCAAGGTCGCCTTGGGGACGCTCGATCCTGCCCAAGCGACCACGGCCAGTGGTGGAGAATCGGCACTGGGTGAGGGGGCTGCGATTATTGTCCGGATGACAAAGGCGGTGTGCGCCGTCACGTCGGTATCGGTCGAAGAGTATGAGAAGGGCATTCAGATCGCTGTCTATGGGGTCGCCGATCCGGCCCGCTGCGGGCAGACAACCGAGGGTGCTTACGTCGCCATCCCGCTCACCGATGAGCAGGTGGCGAAGGCGCGCAGCTACGAGGCTCCCGCCTACCATCCTCTGGACGACTCCGAGCTGAAGTACGGGTGGCAGAGTTCCCCCGAGGGGAAGTGCAGCCCGACCATCTTCCAGGCTCGTAGCCGTGCCGAGCTCTCCGAGGTATGGCAGTCGGAGGAGACAGACCGTCAGCTGACGCCTCATGTGCTTCTGCCTCGCAGTGCCGGTTAAGGAATGCCGGCTAAGGAGTGCCGGCTGGTCAGGCGAGCTCCCCGGTGATGAGGCGGACGAGGTCGCGGCGCGCCCGGCGGCCCTCGGGAGTGGGGAACATCGGATAGGCGTGGTTGAGGTTCTCGCCGACGTGCAGCGTCGAGTCAACCCCCGCCTCCAGGAGCTTGGCATGGAAGAGCACATTGTCCGGCAGGAAGATCTCCCTTGTCCCCACGAAGGTCGTCACCTTCTTCAGGCCCGACAGGTCGCCGTAGATGGGCGAGAGGTGCCAATCGGTCAATGGAGTATCGCCCGCCCAGGAGCGACCGATCTCGGCGAGAGGCTCGGGAACCATGAGCGGGTCGACGTCGACGTAGTCGGCGATATCCGGGTTGGCGTTGGTGATGTCGACCCACGGCGAGATGAGAACGAGCTCGTCGGGCTGGGTATCGCCGGCCTCGGCCAGGGACAGGGAGATGACCGCCGCCAGGCCCCCGCCCGCGCTGTCCCCCATGAGGATGATCCGCTTACCCGGGCTCTCCGCCACCGTGCGCCGATAGAGCTCCAGCACCAACCGGTGCGCCTCCTGCCAGGTGTGATGGGGCGCCAGCGGGTAGAGCGGCATGACGACGTCGGCCCCCGTCCTACGGGCCAGATGATCGACCAGCCAGGCGTGCGCCGAGACCGCCGTCGCGATATAGCCGCCGCCGTGAAGATGGACGATGACGGTATTCGACGGCGTCCGCTGGCGGAGGTAGTAGACGGGCATGCCGGAGTCCTCGCGCCGCTCCAGGTCGTAGAAGAAGCGCCCCCAGGCCGGGAAGGTGACGGTGCGGGCAGGCTCGGGACGGTCGGCCAGACGCGCGATCCGCTCGGTCATCGGAATGCGGGCCGCCAGCGCCTTGACCGGCCGGGTGCCGTACTCCACCAGGCTCGCCGCGGCCGAGCGGCCATAGCGCTTGCGGGAGTACAGGCTGAAGGCCCCCACCGTCAGGCCGACGCTGGCCACGCCGACGGCGATCCTGCTCCCGCTGACTCTCCTGGGCGCCTTCATGATTCCTCCACTCCGCAGAGCCCCGAGTGCTCTCCGACAACATCTCCGGATCCGTGTCTGCTCCGTTATCGTAGGCATCAGAACGCCGCGATGATGGGGTGAATCCAGCTCGTTCACTCAGTGCGGAGGCCGGCACGTGGTTGAGCCGTCGGCATGACAACAGGAGACTGCGATATGGAAACCTACGAGATCGACCACCTCGCCACCGTCCGCGCTCTCGCCCCCGAGTGCATGGTGCTGCTGCGCTCCAACGGCGCCTTCCCCCTGGCTGAGCCGGGCGAGATCGCCCTGTTCGGCTCCGGTGCGCGGCACACCGTCAAGGGCGGAACCGGCAGCGGAGACGTCAACTCCCGCCACGTCACCACCGTCGAGGAGGGCCTGGAGACGGCCGGCTTCACCATCGTCACCCGGCCCTGGCTGGAGGCCTACGAGCGTATCCGTCTGCGGGCTCATGAGGAGTTCATCGCCGGTATCAGGTCCGAGGCCGCCAGGCGCGGTCTCCCCGCCATCATGGTCGGCATGGGCTCGGTCATGCCCGAGCCGGAGTACATGATCCCCCTCGATATCCCGGCCGGTACCGACCCGCACGCGGCCGTCTACGTTCTGTCCCGAACCTCCGGGGAAGGCAGTGACCGCGCCCCCGAGGCCGGAGACCTCAGGCTCACCAACACCGAGATTCGTGACATCCTCGCCCTGAACGAGCGCTTCGAGCGCTTCCTCCTCGTGCTCAATGTGGGCGGCGTCGTCGACCTCAGCCCGCTCGATGACGTCGCCAACATCCTCCTGCTCTCCCAGCTCGGCGCGACCGTCGGCGACGCCTTCGCCGACGTCCTCCTGGGTAGGGCCTACCCCTCCGGGAAGCTCGCCACCACCTGGGCCGCCTGGGACGAGGACGACCAGATCGGCGACTTCGGCGACCCGGATGACACCCGCTACCGCGAGGGCGTCTACGTCGGCTACCGCTTCTACGACTCGACCGGCAAGGAACCGCTCCTCCCCTTCGGATTCGGGATGGGCTACACGACCTTCGACGTCCAGACCCGCCAGGCGAGCCTCGACGGCGCCCGCGTGAGCATCGACGTCGACGTCACCAACACCGGCGGCTACCCGGGCAAGGAGACCATTCAGGTCTACGCCAGCGTGCCGGCCGGACGCCTCGACCAGCCCCTCCAGGCGCTGGCCGGCTTCACCAAGACCGACGAGATCGCCCCCGGCGCCACGGCACGGATCACCGTCGACGTCGACCTGACCGACCTGGCCTCTTATGACGAGGCCACCCGTGCCACGATCCTGGAGGCCGGCCACTACCTGCTGCGGGCGGGAACCTCCAGCCGGCACCTGAGCCCCGTCGCCGTCGTCGAGCTCGCCCAGGATGCAACCGTGCGACATCTGGCCGGCGACCTGGGGGAGCCCGGCTTCACCGACTGGAAGCCCGAGGTGCCGGCGGTCCTCGACATTCCGGCAGGCCTGCCGGTGCTCACTGTCGACCCGGCCGACCTGCGTCTGCCGGATCATGCCGAGCCCGATGAGCAGTCCGCGCTGGAGGGCTTCAGCGAGGCCCTCAGCCTGGCCCGGGGGCTTCGCGACGACGAGCTCGTCCACATCGTCCTGGGCGACTACCGCCGCGGCGAGGAGTCCGGCTCCATCGTCGGGGCCGCGTCCACCACCGTCGTCGGCGCGGCGGGCCAGACCACCACCCGGATCCCCGGCCTGCCCAGCATCATCATGGCCGACGGGCCCGCCGGCCTGCGCCTGGCCCCCACCTACGGCGTCGACGCCGAGGGCCCCTTCTCCCTGGGCGACTCCAGCCTGCCCGCCACCTTCCTCGAGCTCATGGACGACGCCGGACGTGAGGCCCTCGGCATCGCCGATGAGCCACAGCCCCGCGAACCCACCGAGATCCGCGAGCAGTACACCACCGCCATCCCCATCGGCACCGCGCTCGCCCAGTCCTGGAACCCTGTGCTGGCCGAGCGGCTCGGCGACGTCGTCGGGGCCGAGATGGAGCGCTTCGGCATCCACCTCTGGCTCGCCCCCGCCTTCAACCTGCACCGCAGCGTCCTGTGCGGACGCAACTTCGAGTACCTTTCCGAGGACCCACTGCTGGCCGGACGCCTCGCCGCCGCCATCACCCGCGGGGTCCAGACCCACCCGGGACGGGGCGTGACCATCAAGCACCTGGCCTGCAACAACCAGGAGACCAACCGCCTCAACTCCAACAGCCGGGTCAGCCCCAGAGCCCTGCGCGACCTCTACCTGCGCGCCTTCGAGATCTGCGTGCGCCAGGCCCGCCCCGCCGCCGTCATGACCTCCTACAACCTCATCAACGGCGTCCACACCTCGGAGTCGACCCAGCTGCTCGAGGTCATCCTGCGCCGGGAGTGGGGCTTCGACGGACTGGTCATGACCGACTGGGTCGTCGACGGCATGACCCACAGCGACATGAAGCACCCGCGCGCCACCGCGGCCGCCACCATCAAGGCAGGCAACGAGCTCTTCATGCCCGGAGGCGAGACGGACCGGGAGGACCTCCTGGCGGCCCTGGAACGGGGGAGTGCAGGCCATGGGGCAAGTGGACGCACCGAGCCGGAAGACGAAGGCGCCGCCCTGACTCGGGGCGAGCTCGAGAAGCAGGCCGCCCGCGTCATCCGCTCGGCCTGGAGACTCGCAGGCTCCGAGCAGTGACTGCTCGCGGAGGTTGAGGCCGGCCGGCGCTCCGGCGAGGAGCCGGGCGGGATCGGTGCAGTCGGCATCCGCGGGCACGGTGCATGGAAAGCCGATGGGGGTGAGTGAAAGAACCTATCGTTCGGGCGGTGGACGTGACATGCTCGGGGCGAGCCGTCCGCACTGAGTAACCCGCACTGAATAAGGATCCCCTCCATGGCGCTGACACCTCAAGCACGTGAGACCTTCACCAGGCTGTTCGGGGTGGAGCCCCAACCCCACCCCACGGACCCCGAGCTGTTCGACATCCTCCAGAACGGGATCTTCGACGAGGCCTTCTCCACCGGAGTCCTCACCGACGTCGAGCGCGAGCTGCTCACCATCACCGCCCTGACCTCCATGCAGACCCTCCCGCAGCTGAGGGCTCACCTGGGCGCCGCCCTCAACATCGGCACCAGCCCGCTCCAGCTGCGCGAGACCATCTACCAGTGTGCCCCCTACATCGGCTTCCCCAAGACCCTCAACGCCATCGACATCGCCAACGGGGTCTTCGAGGCCAACGGCATCTCGCTGCCCCTGGAGAACGCCGGCACCGTCGACGCCACCGACCCCAGCGCCCGCGAGCAGGCCGGCGCTGCCATCCAGGCCCCGCTGTACGGTAACGAAGTCAAGGAGGTCTTCTCAGCCCTGCCCGAGCCCTTCGACGAGTTCGTACCCCATCTGCTGACCTCCTCCGCCTTCGGCGACTTCGCCACCCGCGGCGGCCTCGACGTCGCCCAGCGCGAGCTCATCAGCCTCGTGGCCATCGCCGCCATCGGCGCCTCCACCCAGCTGCGCCCGCACGTGGCCGGGGCGATCCGGGCCGGCTCCTCCCGCCAGAAGGTGGCCGCCGCCCTGGTTCAGGTCATGCCCTACATCGGCGGCCCCTACGCCCTGTCCGGCCTGGTCCTCGTGGCCCGCTACGACGAGAGTGCCTCCGCAGAGGCCTACCGCTGAGAAGAAGGTCCATGTGGGCCGGCATCCTCCGCGGTTGTTGTGGGGTGAGTGTTAATCAGCGAGATGAGTCTCGCGTAGGGCGGCGATGCGCTTGGCGAGGTCGTCGGGATCTGCGCTGAGCTTGGGGGTGTTGCGAGAGGTTGACGGGTCGATGCGTGCGCCGAGTCGGCCGAGCTCGATCAGCAGTGGCACCGTCGCCAAGCCTTGCTCGGTCAACGAGTACCTCCCCTGCTTGCCCCGGGCGACCTCGCTCTTGGTGAGGAAGCCCGCCTCAACCAGGTCGGTCAGTCGGCGGGACAGCACCGGGGCGCTGATGCCCTCCTCGCTGCCGGTGAGCAGCTCGCGGAAGGAGCG
>CAJZFF010000053.1 GCA_915069725.1 uncultured Actinomyces sp. | reverse complement strand
GGCGGCCTGCCACCGTCGGGTCATCGTGGGCACGCCGGAGGCCAGTGCACTGGGCAATATTCTCGCCCAGCTCGAGGCCACCGAGGTCCTCGACCCCAGCGCGCGCGGTGAGGTGCTGCGCCGCAGCGTCGGCTCCGTGGAGGTCGAGGCCTCCGGGACCATCGCCGATCCCGGCGCCTTCGACGCCATGCGGGAACGGCTGGGCAACGCCACCGCCGACTGACCACCTGGCACGTCGAGCGCAACCACACATCGAACTGAACACCCACCACACGAAAGGAGCAACGATGCTCCGCAACATTCCCGCCAACCTGTCACCCGAACTCGTCAAGATCCTGCTCGAGATGGGCCATGGGGATGAGATTCTCCTGGCCGATGCGAACTTCCCCGGGCACCACCTCCACCCCACTACGGTGCGGGCCGACGGCTTGGGGATCCCCGACCTGCTGAGGTCCATCCTCACGCTCATGCCCCTGGACCGCTACAGCAGCTACCAGGTGGCCCTCATGGAGACGGTGGGCGACGACCCTCGGCCTCCGGTGTGGGACGTCTACGAGCAGATCTGGAACGAGGCCGAGAAGGAAGCCGGACCAGTGAGCGTCAAGACGATTGAGCGCATGGCCTTCTACGACTACACCCCCAGCGTCTACGCCGTCGTCCTCACCGGGGAGACCGCCCTGTACGGCAACCTCATCCTCAAGAAGGGCGTGCTGTGATGACTGCGATCCGTGAGTCCGTGGCTGAGGAGGCCCCCGTCCGGGAGGGGACGGCCAAGCGGGGCTTCCTGTATCCCGGCATGGTGCTGCCCTTCTGTCTGCTGGTCTCCTGCTTCGCCGCCTGGGGCCTGGCCGGAAACATGACCGATCCCCTGGTCAAGGTCTTCCGCTCCGTGTTCTCCATGAACAACTTCCAGTCCTCCTTGGTGCAGTCGGCGTACTACGGGGCCTACTTCTGCCTGGCGATCCCGGCGGCTTTCATCAATAGCCGCCTGGGCTACAAGGGCGGCGTCCTCATCGGGCTGGTGCTGGCGGGAACCGGCGGGCTCCTGTTCATCCCCGCGGCCTACGTCATGACCTACTCGGTGTTCCTGACCGCCCTGTTCACCCTGGCCGCCGGCCTGTCCATTCTGGAGACCAGCGCCAACCCCTTCGTGATGTCCATGGGGCCGGAGCGCAATGCCACTCGGCGCCTCAACTTCGCACAGGCCTTCAACCCCATCGGCTCCAATCTGGGGGTGCTGCTGGCCGCCCTGCTCATCCTGCCCAAGGTGAACCCGGCCACCGCCGAGCAGCGCAAGGCCATGAGCCACGAGGTGCTGCTGGCCACCCAGAGCGCAGAGCTCAAGGCGGTCATGGGCCCCTATGTCGCTCTCGGACTGCTCTACCTCCTGCTGGCCTTCATGATCGGCCGGGTCAAGGTCGTGGAAAGGCCGGTGGAATCCGCCGCGAGTGACAGCGGCGGGCCGGGCAGGCTCGCGCGCCTGCTGCGTAACAAGCGCTACAGCTTCGGGGTAGTGGCGCAGTACTTCAACGTCTCGGCCCAGACCTGCATCTGGACCTACACCCTGCACTACGTCACAGATGCCCTGGGAGTGTCGGACAAGATCGCCGGATACTGGTTGCAGGCCAGTCTCATCGTCTTCCTGGTCTTCCGGTTCCTCATGGTGGGTCTCATGGGGCGGTATGACGCACGAAAGCTGCTTCTGCTCATGTGCTCCCTCGGGGTGGGCCTGTCCTTGTTCGCCATGGTGAGCGTCAACATTCTGGGGGTTTTGGCCATCGTCTCCCTGTCGGCGTGCATCTCCCTGCTGTTCCCCACTATCTACGGCGAGGCCCTCCTGGGGCTGGGGGAGGACACTAAGTTCGGGGCCGCCGGCCTGGTCATGGCCATCATCGGCGGAGCCACCATGCCTCTGGTGCAGAGCTACATCATGGACAAGACGTCTCCTGCGGTGTCCTACATCACGGTAGCCGGGTGCTTCGTGGTGGTGGCCGCCTACGGGGTCTACACGCTGCGCACGCCCAGGCCCGTCAGTGCTTCCTGACGGTCGCCTCTTACCTCGGAGCTCTGTGCGCCCACTCTGTACGAGCCGGGCGCGCAGAGCTCCGCAGGATCAGTGGGCTCGCCCGGGAAGGTGATCGTCGGTGCTAGGCCGTGGTCGATGAGGCTCTGACGACGAGCGTCGGCTCCAGGCAGACACCGCGGGCGGGGGCACCCTCGACGATCTCGTCGGACAGGCTCAGCGCGGCCCTTCCCAGGGCGTCGAAGTCCTGCGTGACGCTGGACAGGGACGGGGTCGCCCAACGTGCCAGAGGGATGTCATCGAAGCCGACGACGGCGACGTCATCGGGAATCCTCACGCCGGCGGCGAGCAGCTCATGACACAGCCCCAGGGCGATGTCATCGTTGGCGGCGAAGACGGCGTCGGGCAGACCGCTGTCGAGCAGGCGCTGAGCAACTCTGGCCCCGGCCTCTCCCGTCCAGGCGTCCGTACCCACCCAGCGACCGGGAACCCCGGCCTGCGCGCACACCGACTGGTAGGCGGCCAGGCGCTCCGAGGCGTCCTGCCAGGACAGGTCCCCGGTGACATGCAGCAGGCGGCTGCGTCCCTGAGCCAGGAGGTGCTCTGTTGCCAACCTGGATCCCAGGGCCTGGTCGATGGAGACGGTGGACAGCTCGGAGAACTCGTGCTGACCCGAGATGATGGCCACGACCGGACCGCGGTGGCGCTGGGACGAGAGGATGGTCAGGACGTCGGCGCGTTGGGCCAGGACCACGATGGTCGCCACGCGGTGACCGTGCAGGTGGGCCAGTGCCTGTCGCACGGACTCCGGGTCACTTCCCTCGGCGGTGGCCAGGACGAAGGTGTCCCCCCGCTCGCGCACCGCCCTGGCGATCGCGGAGAAGGTGGAGGCCATCCCGTGTGCCAGCCCGGCCGTCAGCAGGATGCCCACGGCCCCGGAGGAGCCCGAGGCCAGTGACCGGGCTGCGAGGTTCGGCTCGTAACCCAGCGCCTGAACGGCCGCCAGAACCTTCTGACGTGTCTCGGGGCGGACCGACGGGTGGTTGTTGAGTACGCGGGAGACGGTCTGCGCTGAGACTCCGACGGCCTCGGCCACGTCACTGAGGGTCACGCGTGTGGACACAAGGGAAATATAGCAGCGCTTTCGCAGTGCTCCGGGATCTTGGCGGGCAGCAGGTCCGAGAAGTGACGTGCTGCTGTGAAGCGTGAATGCGGGTGCGTATGGGGCGGTGCCGGTGTGCAGGATCTCCCCGCTGACCTGTGCTGGTCTTGGAAGGGGCAACGCGGCGCGCGTCCCGCACGGCGACACGCCCAGCCAGTAGCGTGGCCGCATGAGCCTGGCCGTCTACCCCGGAAGCTTCGATCCCCTCACCCTGGGGCACGTCGACATCGCCGCACGTGCGGCCACACTCTTCGACATCGTCGTCATCGGGATCGCCCACAACGCAGTCAAGGCCGGGCACCACCTGCTCGACGTCCACGAACGCCTCCGCCTGACCAGGGAGGCCACCACCCACCTGCCCGGTGTCGAGGTGGACATCGTTCCCGGGCTGCTGGCCGACTACTGCAGCCAGCGCGGCGCGAACGCCATCATCAAAGGACTGCGTAACGGCAGCGACCTGGACGCCGAGCTGCCCATGGCGCTGCTCAACCGCGACCTGGGGGCGCCCGAGACGGTCTTCCTGCCCGCGTCCGCCGCCTACGCGCACATCTCCTCCTCCCTCGTCAAGGACGTCGCCGGCTATGGGCGGGACGTCTCCGCCCTCGTCCCGCCCGCTGTGGCCCACGCCCTGGCGGTCCGGCTGGCTCAGGCCTCCGGGGCCGCAGCCCACGACGGCGTCGACTCAGGACTCGTCCCGCCCGGGACCCCGCCAAGCCGCTTCGTCGGCGCCGACCACACTCGAGAGGACCTACCGTGACGACCAGCCGCGATGCCGGAGAAGACCTGCTGCGCATCCTCGATGAGCTCGACGAGCTCATCAGCAACGCCCGATCCATGCCGATGAGCGCCTCGGCGATCGTCAACCGGGAGAACGCCCTGCACCTCATTGACAGGGCTCGTGACGCGGTCCCGAGCGCCGTTCGTCGCGCCGAGAAGATCGTCGCCGATGCCGACGCCGTCCTGGCTGAGGGACGGGCCGAGTCCGAACGGCTCGTCCAGTACGCCCAGGAGGAGTCCGAGCGGCTCGTGGCCGGGGAGAACATCGTGCGCATGGCCAATGACCGGGCCGACAGCATCGTGGCCGCGGCGGAGGACAAGGCCGCCTCCCTGCGTCACGGGGCCGATGAGTACTCCGACCGCACCCTGGCCTCCCTGGAGGCCGAGGTCGCCAAGGTTGCCGAGCGGATCCGCGCCGGCCGCGAGGTCCTGGCCGGCCGCCTGGGGGACGGCGCGGGCCAGCCGGTGGAGATCCAGGAGCCCGTGCGCCGTCGCTCGGGCTGGTCCGTGGACCCCTCCGCCCACTGAACCAGAGGCGCCGCAGCCCCACCGGGTACGCTCGCACCAGAAACCTCGTCCATCACCCCGCCCACCAGCCGCCCAGCACCGTGTGCATCACCTGGTGCATCACCTGGTGCATCACATGGGCATCACGCGGACATCATGCCGTTGGGCCCCTCGGTCATCGCTGGATGCGGCGCGGTCAACCCGCTGTGGAGGAACCCATGTCAGGACTCGTCGTCGATATCGTCGATCTGCCCCGTGCCGCCGGCTCGGTCAAGAACCTGCAGATCCGCACTTCCGCCCCCGCCGACCTGGGCACCGAGGTCATCGGCGTGCCCGAGGGCAGCGACCTCGCCCTCGACGTCACCCTGACCTCCATGGACGACGGCGTCCTGGCGCAGGCCGACGCCGACCTGCACGTCCACGGCGAGTGCGTGCGCTGCCTGCGCGACCTCGATGAGGACCGCAGCGTGAGGATCGACGAGCTCTACCTCTTCCCCCAGGTCATCGAGGCCCAGCGGGCCGAAGGCGATGAGGAGGCAGAGGACCTCCTGGCGGTGGGGGAGACCACCCTGGACCTCGAACCGGCACTGCGCGACGCCTTGGTGCCCACGCTGCCCTTCCAGCCCCTGTGCCGCCCCGACTGCCCCGGACTGTGCGCTGACTGCGGCAAGCGGCTCGAGGACCTGCCCGCCGACCACCACCACGAGGTCCTCGACCCGCGCTGGTCCGCCCTGGCCGGCCTGCTGGAGACCGAGACCGGTCAGGAGGGCGAGCAGGACGCGGCCACGAGCGGGGAGGAACAGGCCTGATGGCCAAGCGCCGCAGCGCCCCGCCCGCGCGCACCGACACCGAGGCTCTCGTCTACCGTTGGGGGCCGAGCATTGACGCCCATCTGCTCGACCTGGCCCTGACCCACCGCTCCTACGCCCACGAGAACGGTGGCCTGCCCACCAACGAGCGCCTGGAGTTCCTGGGCGACTCCGTCCTGGGCATCATCGTCACCGAGTACCTCTACCGCACCCACTCGGAGGTCCCCGAGGGCCAGCTCGCCAAGATGCGCGCCGCCACCGTCTCCGAGCCGGCCCTGGCCGCCGTCGCCCGCGACCTGGGACTGGGGGAGTTCATCAAGCTCGGCAAGGGCGAGGCGCTCTCAGGCGGGCGCGACAAAGACTCCATCCTGTCCGACACGGTCGAGGCCCTCATCGGCGCCACCTACCTCACCCACGGTCTGGAGGAGACCCGCACAGTCGTCACCCGGCTCGTCTCCCGCTTTCTGGAGTCGGCCCGCACCCGCGGCGCGGGCCTGGACTGGAAGACGAGCCTCCAGGAGCTCACTGCTGTCCACCAGCTCGGCAACCCCGCCTACGAGGTCACCGGAACCGGTCCCGATCACCAGCGGGTCTTCACCGCCAGCGCCATCGTTGACGGCCGGGTTCTGGGACAGGGCACCGGCAGCTCGAAGAAGGTCGCCGAGCACGACGCCGCCGAGGCCGCCTACGCCGCCATCCTGGCCGCCCGGGGCGATGGCGGTCTCAACCTGCCCGGTGTCAACGAGGCCCTGCGCGCCGACCTGCTCACCGGGCAGACCCCCCAGACGAGCTGATGCCAGAGCTGCCCGAGGTCGAGGTGGTGCGCGCCGGTCTCGCCCGGCATGTGGCCGGACGCACCGTCACCCGCGTCGAGATCCTCGACCCGCGTCCGCTGCGCCGCCAGGACGGGGGAGCGCAGGCCTTCGTCGACCAGCTCACCGGGCGCACCCTGACCGCGGCCGTCCGCCGTGGGAAGTTCCTGTGGCTGACCCTGGACGACGGACGTGCCCTGTCGGCCCACCTGGGCATGAGCGGCCAGCTGCTCGTGCGCGGCACCACCGCCGCGACCGCTCCTGACGCTGCCCCGGAGTCCAACCGTGCCGCGGCCTTCCTGACCGACCCGGACACCCTGCCCGGCGGGCGCCCCGTGGACCTGAGCGCCACCGAGCAGCCCCGCTACGTGCGGGACATCTCCACCTCCGCCCGCCACCTGCGAGTGCGCCTTCACCTCAGTACCGACCGCGATGACGACAGCGGCAACGGCGACGACGACAGGGCTGGCGGAGCGGTACTCGACCTGGTCGACCAGCGCATGCTCGGTGGCCTGCACGTCGTCGACCTGACCCCCACGGTCGACGGCGCTCCCGGCGGGATGGGTGACCCGCGCCCGCTGCTGCCCGCCGACGCCACCCATATCGCCCGTGACCTGCTCGACCCCGCCCTGGAACTGACCGGCCCCACCGGCGTCGTTGCCCGGGTGCGCGCCTCGAGGCGCGCCATCAAGACCCAGCTGCTCGACCAGGGACTCGTCTCGGGCATCGGCAACATCTACGCCGACGAGGGCCTGTGGGAGGCCGGGGTGCACGGCCTGCGCCCGGGAACCGGACTCGGCCCGCGGGTGGTGGCCCGGATCCTTGAGTCCACTGCCGAGGTCATGCGCCGTGCACTGGAGGTCGGTGGCACGAGCTTCGACGCCCTCTACGTCGATGTCGAGGGCGCCGCCGGGCTCTTCGCCCGCGAGCTGGGCGCTTACGGGCGCCAGGGACTGGAGTGCCGCCGCTGCAAGACCACCATGGTGCGCGAGGCCCTGGGAGGGCGTTCTCACACCTACTGTCCCCGTTGCCAGACCCGTCCGCGCCGGCGCCGGTAGGTGCCGCCAGTGCTCGCAGGGAGCCTCCGCAACAGCATCACCGCGGAGCTGCCAGGGTTGTGACGTAGGTTTCCATACCCTGGTAATGTCACGAGTATGGCACACACCCCATCGTCGGAGATCGTCCGCGTCATGATCGTGGACGACCACGAGATCGTCCGTCGCGGCATCGCCGAGATCATTGACCGCGCCGATGGGCTCGACGTCGTCGCCGAGGCGGGATCTCGGGCCGAGGCGGTGCGTCGGGCCGAGCTGGTCCGTCCCGATGTCATCCTCGTCGACCTCCAGCTGCCCGACGGCACTGGCATCGAGCTCATGCAGGAGCTGAGGGACTCCGTGCCCCAGGCCCTGCCGATCGTGCTGACCTCCTTCGACGACGACGAGGCCCTGGCCGAGGCCCTGGCGGCAGGCGCCCGGGCCTACCTGCTCAAGACGGTCCACGGCGCTGAGATCAGCGACGTCGTGCGGGCCGTCGCCTCCGGGCGCGTCCTGCTCGACGAGCGCACCGTGACGCGCCGCCGGGCGGACCACGACGACCCCACCGCCGACCTGACCAACGCCGAGCGCAAGGTCCTCGACCTCATCGGTGACGGCCTGTCCAACCGGGAGATCGGTGAGCGGCTCGGAGTCGCCGAGAAGACGGTCAAGAACCACATCACCTCCCTACTGGCCAAGATGGGTCTGCAGCGACGCACCCAGGTCGCCGCCTGGGTCGCCGGCCAGCGGGCCTCGGGCTGGCGCAACAGCTAGCTGACGGTTCCTCCTAGGCGCTGAGCCCGCCACCGAGGGACGCACGTGGACTCAGCGCACCCGGCCGCCCACGTCCAGGGGAACTCGCCAGGTGAAGCAGGTGCCGCGCCGCTCGCCGTCGGAGCGGGCCCGCGGACCGATGACGAAGCTGCCGCCATGGCGGCGGGCCCGCTCGGCCATGTTGGCCGTCCCCGAACGGCGCGTCACTGAGGGATTCACCCCGACGCCGTCGTCACGGCAGACGATCTCCACCACCGGGCTGCCCCGGAAGGGCTCGGCGTCTCCTGAGGCGTGGCCCTCGTCGTCCCCCGGCCCGCAGCACAGCTCTGAACCGGGCAGCACCCCCTCGATCTTGACGTCCACCGTCACCGAGGAGGCGTGGGCGTGACGGGCCACGTTGCTCAGTCCCTCGCGCACGACGGCGACCATGTCGTCGGCGATGTCCGGTGGCACGGCGGCGTCGACCGAGGCGATGAGCCGGTCCTCCTCGTCGCGGTCCACCTGGGCCAGGCCCCGGCCGTCGACGCTCAGCAGCAGCGAGGGGGCGTAGCCCAGGGCGTTTCGGGCCAGGGATGCCTCGCGCCGCAGCCGCTCGATCACCCCGACCTCCTCATCGCGGTCGCGCAGGGAACGCACGATGGAGCGGATCTGGCCCACGGAGTCGTCCACCGCCTCCAGGGCGGTGCTCAGCACGGAGCACACAGCATCCAGGTCCGCATGCTCGCTGGAGGCCAGCCGTTCCCGGGCCGCCGAGATTTGCATGCCGGTGGCGAAGAGCTGCTGGATGGCCAGGTCGTGCAGATCCCGGCCGATCCGGGCCCGCTCATCGAGCAGCGTTGCCATCTCCTCGGCGTGCTGGGCGTCGGCCAGCTCAAAGGCCATGGTGGCCTGCCCCGCCACGAGCTCGGCGATCTCCAGGTCCTGGGCGGTGAAGGGTGCCGCGCCGGGGGAGCGCAGCAGCAGCATCACCCCCACGCCCCGCC
>CAJZFF010000052.1 GCA_915069725.1 uncultured Actinomyces sp. | reverse complement strand
TGACCGTGGTCATGGCCTCCCTAGCCCTAGCCCGCTACCTCCAGGACACCACCAGGATCAGCATCAAACGCGTCACAGGAGCGCCCCTCACGGGTTCGAGGACCGCTCGTTCATTCCTCACCGGCGACGATCTCAACGAACCTGGCGAAGCGCGCGTAGTAGTCGTCCTGGAGGGACCTGAAGGTCTCCCGCAGGAACCCCGGCTCCCGCTCGTACTCGTTCAGACCCCGGTAGTAGAAGGCCTTGGTCGAGTCGAGGGTCTCGCGCCCACCCACCACGTTGGGAACGCGCTTGTAGTCCCCGACGGCGAATGAAGGCCGCCGCGCATCGGCGGTCCCCTGCTTGAGAACTCGGTGGTAGTCCTTCATCGTCTCGGCGGTGAGCGGCTCACCGAGGCGGTCGATCATCTCATCGAACAGCTCAAAGGAGTTGACCGCCTCCACGACGTCGTCAACGGCGACGTTCTCTCCCGTAATGGTGCGGGTCTCATAGATGAACCGGGTCTGCTCCTCATCGAGCCGGCTGCCCTCGATACGGTTGGAGTTGTACGCCATGAGCACCTGGTTGAGGTGGTACAAGCCGCCCTTCATCCGCGTGCTGCGCTGATCGCGCAGGGTCCGGGCGAAGCTGGGGGCGTCAATGGCGTACTCGTCAGTCATCGGGCTCCTTCATCTGGGATCAATATATCCCAGCGGCAACTACCTCACTGTTCCCAACTCCCCACCAGCGTCAACCTGCGGTAGCCTGCCACGGCCGTTGCAACATCTACCCGCCTGCCTGAAGGAGACCCCCGTGCGCGTCCTGGCCGCCCTGTCCGGCGGAGTCGACTCCGCCGTGGCCGCGGCGCGCGCCGTCGACGCCGGCCATGAGGTCGTGGGCGTCCACATGGCCCTGACCCGCAACCGAGCCCAGACCCGTTCGGGCTCGCGCGGCTGCTGCTCCATCGAGGACTCCGCCGACGCCCGCTGGGCCGCCCAGATCCTGGGCATCCCCTTCTACGTGTGGGACCTGTCCGAGGAGTTCGAGGAGCGAGTCGTGGCCGACTTCCTCGACGAGTACCGCGCCGGGCGCACCCCCAACCCCTGCGTGCGCTGCAACGAGCGCGTCAAGTTCGACGCCCTCCTCGAGCGGGCCCTGGCCCTGGGCTTCGACGCCGTCGCCACCGGCCACTACGCGCGCCTGAGCGGCGGCGCCTCCTCCGGCCGCCCCGGGGACACCGAGGGCCTCACGCTGCGCCGCGCCGTCGACGCCGCCAAGGACCAGTCCTATGTTCTGGCCGTCTCCGGCCGCGAGGGCCTGGCCCGGGCCCTCTTCCCCCTGGGCGGCGCACCCTCCAAGGCACAGGTGCGCGCCGAGGCCGAGTCCCGGGGCCTGCCGGTGGCCTCCAAGCCGGACTCCTACGACATCTGTTTCGTGGCCGACGGCGACACCCGCGGTTTCCTGACCCGCTCGCTCGGCGCCCACGAGGGCGCCATGGTCTCCCCCGACGGCGAGGTCCTGGGCACCCACCAGGGCTACTTCGGCTTCACCGTCGGCCAGCGCAAGGGCCTGGGCCTGTCCCGCCCGGCCGAGGACGGTCGCCCCCGCTACGTCATCGAGACGCGTCCGGCCACGAACGAGGTCGTCGTCGGCCCCGAGGAGCTGCTCAGCCGCAAGAGCGTCGACGGCAACAACCTCATCCTCCTGGCCGACCCCCTCCCCCTCAACGACGGCGACCTCGGCTGGCAGGACGTGACCATCCAGGTGCGCGCCCACGGACGCCCCCTCCCCGCTGACGTTGCCGTCGATGTCGAGACCGGAACGCTGCGGGCCAAGTTGCACCACCCTTTGCGAGGCCTGGCGGCCGGCCAATCCGTCGTCGTCTACGGCGGCGACTCCGGTGACCAGGTACTGGCTCAGGCAACCGTGGCCTGAGCTGCGCGTCGCAGGACGGGGGCGCTCAGCCGACGATCCCCTGCCTGCCAGCACGAAGGAAAGGCGCGGCCGCACGACTGGTGCGCCGCCCCGGCATCAGCAGAAGAACCGATGCCAGGCCGGCGCACCACGCCCCCGCCTCAGCGCAGGGAGGTGTGCTGCTCGATCGCGCGCACCGCCCACCAGGCCAGGACCACAGCCAGCACCGGCCCGACGACCACGGACCCGACACCGATCACCGACGGCTGGACGCCGGTTCGGAGCGCCTCAAGGAACTGCGGCCACATCATCTGGCTCGTGAAATCGCCGGTGGTGACATCCATGCTGAGCGGCACGAAGAGAACGGCAATCAGGGCGAGTACCTGATTGACCGCGTAGAGCAGGACGAGCCCGATCATGGGTGCCCCGAACCCGAGGTGGTTGAAACGGCCCTGCCCACCGATACTCATCACAGCACCGACCTCGATGACAAGCGAGAAGAGCCCGATGAGCACGATCAGGACGAACAAGGCCGTTTTGCCCGGTCCGGCCGTATCAATGGCCCAGAGCACCGGCTGGAGCACATCTTCGGTGGTGGACCCGATACTGTGGGCGAGAACGGCGCACCAGGCGATGAGACCACCCAGGCAGATCGCACCCTCGACCAGCACCACTACGCAGGCGTAAAGAGCCTTGGCCGCGAAGTGCACCCGTCCGCGAACCGGAACGGCCATGGTGAGGTAACCGCGCTGCCCGTACATGGACTGCCAGTAGTCGACGGCGACCTGAACCATGACGGCGACCGGTATCGCGATGATCACCGCCATGGACGCCAGCTGCATGAGGCCGGCCAGCGCCGGCACGTCGGCCAGCAGCCACCACAGGCCGAGGAACCCGAGCAGAACGAGGCAGCAGGCCCCTGTCACAGAGGCATTGCGCCCCACCTGGGTACGAGCCTCCTCGATGAAGAGCGTGCGAAGCATCAGCGGTACTCCTTCCGGAACAGGGCGTCCAGGCTCGTGGAATGGGTCTGACGCAGATCGTCGGCATCGCCGGCCAGGAGCAGGCGACCGTCCTTGAGGAAGACGACGGAGTCGACGATCGGCTCGACGTCGGCGATGAGGTGAGTGGAGATGAGCATGAGGGAATCCGATTCGAAGTCGCGCAGGACGCCGTCGAGGATGATCTCGCGGGCGGCCGGATCAACACCGGAGATGGGCTCGTCGAGCAGGTAGACCCGGGCGCGGCGACTCATCATCAGTGCAATGCGCAGCTTCTCCCCCATGCCCTTGCTCATCTCCTTGATGGAGCGCTCAGCGGGCAGAGCGAAGAAGTCGACCAGCCGGCGGGCCTTGGCGGCGTCGAAATCGGCGAAGAGCCGGGAGAACTGGGCGATCGCCCGAGGCGGGGTGAGGCTGGTGGCCAGGAAGTCGGCGTCGGGCAGGAAGGACACCAGCGCCTTGGACAGCGGCCCGGGGGCATGCCCGGCGATGCGCACCTGACCCTCGTAGTCGGCCAGGACGCCGGCGAGAATCTTCAGCAGAGTGGTTTTGCCGCAACCGTTGGCGCCCATGAGGCCGACGATGCGTCCGGCGGGCAGCGACAGGCTCAGATCGCGCAGGGCAGGACGCCCGCGATAGGTCTTGGTCAGGTGGCGCACGGTCACCAGGGGCGGGGCGCCATCCAGGGACGGAATGGTATTGAAGCGTGCATCGGAGCCTTGCACATCCGACGGCGCCGCCGTCAGCGAACTGCTCATGAGGGCTCTCCTGATTCGTCAGTGGTGGAAGCCGGCCACTGTTCGGCAAGGGTCTCGCCCGCTTGAGCGAGATCCATACCGATGGCGGTGACAGCGGCGATGAAGGTGTCCGTGGCGCCGACGGCGAGCTCACGTCGGACGGCGTCGAGCACCGCGGCATCAGCGGTGACGAAGCGCCCGGCAGTGCGCTCGGTAACGGTCAGGCCGCTGCGATCGAGCTCGGCGAGGGCGCGTTGGACGGTGTTGGGGTTGACCCCGGCCTGCGTGGCGAGATCGCGCACGCTGGGGATCCGGGTTCCGGCGGGCCAGATGCCGGTGACGATCCGCATGCGGAAATCATCGACCAGCTGGATCCAGATCGGACGCGAGTCGTCGAGATCCATGGCTCTCCTAGTGCTCGGGGACGGGAAGTGCTCATGAGCGCAGCACAGGCGGCCTCAGCAGACCACCTGTATTACTGCACTAATACAGTGACACAAGGAGGGGTTGCCGTCAACCCGAACGGCCTCGAGCCCACACTCGGACTCGAGGCCGCAGCTCCTCGTCGGTCAGGGTCGACCACCCCTTCCCACCGAAGGCTCAGTCAGGAGGATCGACGATGGCGCGGTAGTCGGCATAGCACTCGGCAAGAAGCGCAGGCGGCACCTGCTCCAAGGGCACGACCCGACGACCATCGACCAGGCACAGGGGACCAGTGGTCACTACCTGGTCCTCACTCCACACGTCCACCCCACTGAAATCGATGACGCTGCACAGACCGGTTACCGGGAAGTCCTTGAGGAACGTGGTGTACCAGTAGATATTGGAGTCGGGCTCGTAGCCACGGGACTTGGCCCGTTTGCGCAGGTCACGGGCAATGACACGCCTTCCCGCCCCATCGTCGATGCCCCGCTGCCCCTTGCCCACCTTCGGGACCCGAGCAGAGAACTGGTCGAAGAGCGGAGCGACCTCGTAGTCGGCCAGGTGCTCCCACCAGTCGGCCACTTCCGCCTCCGACAACAGCGTCCCGTGTGCCAGTCCGACCACGGCCTCCGAAGGCAGCTCCACGACAGCGTCGTCAGCTCCCAGAAGCTCGCCGTCCTCAGTGGGGCGGAAAGTCTGGGCCCGGGTCTCCTGACCGCCCGCTTCGGGCTCATGAGCCCCCACACCCTCATCCTGGCGACGGGCCATCCAGACCAGACGAGCCGCCAGGTGCCGGGCCAGGGGATGGTCGGCGAACAGCTCCCGCCACTGCGGAACCGGCCAGGAGCGCCCGACACACATGGCCTCATAGAGACGCCGCCCCTGGACCTTGAGCACAGCAGCGACCTCCTTACGTGCGAGGGTCAGACGGCGTCTGGTCTGCGCCACGAGCTCGCCGTCCTCGCTCTTGCGGGCGGTGGGCAGGCTCTTGCGCGGGCGTCCGTCGGCGTCCGTCAGGGCGATGGTCAGCTCCGGGGTCAGGCGGCCCAGGAACTCGCGCTCACCGTAGGACAGGTGAAGCAGCCCGTCAGGTCCGAAACCGGCAGTGGGGATACTGCGGTCACCGAGCTCGGCCTCACTCCAGCCCCGCTCTGCGGCCACTGCCCGAGTGAGCAGGTCGGCGAAGCCTCGCACCCGTGGCAAGCGGTGCTGGGCCGCAGCCGAGACGATGACCTGCAGGGCCTCGGCGGACGGGTTCGCGGCGACGGCGGTCAGCACGGTCTCGGACTCGGCGCGCCATGTGGGGTGGCGGCTCAGGGCGCTCCTGGCGGCGGCGGCGAGACGCTCGCCCTCCATCCCGACGGCGAAGGCGAGCAGCCCCTTGTTCCTCAGGCTCTCCCCCTTGACGGCCTCGCGGTTGTGGGCGACCCAGCACTCGACGACGAAGGCGCTGAGCTCACGGGCGTCCTCCGCGTCGAGCAGGCTCAGGTAGAGCTCGATGGTGCCGGCCCCGTCCGGGGTCTTGAGTCTGTAGGCCTCAAGCACCCAGTTCCGCACGATGTCGGGGTCGAGCAGCGTCCCGTCGGCGAGCCTCGCCTCGGGCAGGGCCTCGAAGGGGAACCAGTCCAGGGCCACCGGAGGGCGCTTCAGTCGCCGCCGGGGAGGCGTCAGGGCCTCTGCGATGACGAGGTCGGTGACGTCATCCCCGTATACCTGCAAGGTGCGCAGCAGGTTGGCCCGAGCCAGACGGTCCTCCTCCTGGGCACGGGCCGCACGCAGCCGGGCGACGCCGTCGGGGATCGTCAGACCGGCCAACCAAGCCGCCCCCGCCCGGCGCACGTGAGCGACCGGGCTCATCACTGCTTCAAGTGCCAGGTCCCCGACCTCGGGGAAGCCTGCCAGAAGCTTCTGGGCCAGCTCCCGGTTGGTCTCAGAGCGCCCCACGGCAACCTGTGCCAGCGCCGGCACCATGCTCCGGGGGACGGTCGGGAAGTGGGCGAGCGCACGCAGCACTCGCGTCGCTGACGTGGAATCCTCCAGGAGGTCGCAGGCCCTTTCCAGATCCTGGGCCATCCACGGCCAGCTGTCCTCGGGCTCGCAGGTCCACAGGGCCCAGTCCCAGGTGATCGCGCGCACAACCTCGGGCAGGTGCCCCACCCGGGCCAGAGCATCGGCGACGACGCGTGGGTCAGTGTCCCACGGCAGGCCTTCCTCCAGGCGTCTGCGAGTGATGCTCCTGCTGACGTGCTCATCAGAACCGTCCAGTGAGCGGCACATCTCGACGAGCGCCGCAGCGCGATCCTCAGGCAAGGGAATCACCGGCGGAACCGCGACTGGTGGAGTCTCACTAGGCTTCGCTCCGCTTCCCCTCTCCCCCTGCTTGACGGCTTCCTGACTCGGGTCGTCGGGCAAGTTCTGTGATCTGGTCGTGACCTGCATACCCGCATTGTGCCGGTCCCAGGTAACACCTGATGTGAAAACGATGGAGCATTCCTCCGGACACGAGCCCGCGCAGCAGGCAGCCTATTCATCGATCGGTATGAGCCTTATTCCGCCTCTCGGCCGGCCCATTTCCTTCTAGGCTGCGGTTATGTCTCTGTCTCCTGACTCCTCTGCTCCTGACTCCTCTGCTCCCGAAACGCCTTCCCCGGAGGCCCCCTCATCCGCGACCCCGCCGCCTGCGGCACCTCCTCAGGGGCCTCCTGCCCTCGCCTCACCGCCCCCGCCTCAGCGGCGCCGTCGGGTACGGCTCGGGATCCTCAGCGTCGTCGTCGCCCTGGTCCTGGCGCTCGGCGGTGGAGGCATCTGGGCGCTGACGCGCAGCTCCGACCCGCTGTCCATGGTCACGGCCCCGATCCTCCAGGCGCAGCAGGACCTGTCCAATATCGGTAAGGAGCTCGCGGCGGCGCCCTTCGACGCCAACGGCACCACGACGATCACCAGCAAGCAGCTGACGATCCTGCGGGTGATCGCTGATCGACGTGAGGCACTGGTGGCTTTGAACCCGAGCTCATCGTCGTCCTACGCCGCGTGGCAGGTCCCCATTCCCGACAATCTGGCGGGCCAGTACCTCGACTGCCGGATGAACGCGAAGACCTTGGACTGCGGTGACCAGATCAGCATCGATCTGGCCTCGGGGATCAACTCCCCCGCCAAGCCCTCAACTGTCTCCGCCGAGGCCCCCACGGCGCCCGCCTCACCGGTTGCACCCCAGCCCAGTGACGCCCGCTCGGCCGCTCCCTCCCAGAGCGGACCCTCGAAGATCCCCAATGGCATGGCCCCCACGAACCCCGTGGGCCCCGCGGCTCCCTCCGCCGCCCCGTCCTCCGCTCCTGGCGCACCGGCGTCTCCGAGCACCTCGGCAAAGGGACCGGCACCCGCCTCGGTGCGGCTGAGCAACACCCCGGGGGGCGGCTCGCCCCTGGCAGTCAGCTCCGACGGAACCGTGAGCGTCAACCAGGAGAAGGTCTCGGGGCTGAAGCTCGATGGCTCCAAGCCGGTGTGGGCGACCCGAGTCGAGGCGCCCCGAAAGCTCGTCAGTGTCAACCTGCCGATGAGCCGTGACGTCTGGGTGGTCAGTGACGGCGTCACGGTGGCCGGCCTGGACGGCAGCAGCGTGCTGTGGTCGAGCAAGCTCCCCGAGGGCGCGGGCGCCCTCAACACCTTGGGCACCGAGGTGGTACCCCGTTGGCAGACGAGCAAGGGGGCTCTCGTCATGGCCTACCCGGACTCGCTGCGCGCCCTCGATCCGGTCGACGGGAGCACGATCTGGCGGGTCTCCACCCCGGTGAACTCCTGGGCGGCCGGCGATGGCTACGTCGTGGTCTTCAACGGCTCGACGACGTCGGTCATGACCTTCGACTCCGGCTCAAGCTCGACCCGTGCCACGGCACTGCCGACCTCGGCCCCGACCTCCGCAGCCAAGCCCGCCCCCAGCCTGGAGGAGCTGGGCGGCGCCACCCTCGATGTCCCAACCGTCTGCGCCGACGGCTTCGCCTCCGTGGTCCGCGGCACGACGAAGTCGCAGGTGGTCGAGAAGATGAAGGATGACAAGACCAGCCTCACCTTCTCCAGCGGCACCGCGACCGCGGCGGCGGGCAACGGCCCGGGCGGAAGCAACTTCACCGTCGCGCTGAAGGAGGCTCAGCCGGGCTTCTTCGGCTCCTCCCCGGTGACGGTCGCGGTTCTGGAGTGCAACAGCGGCACCGCTGCGGCCTTCGACGTCATGGCCGCCTACAACGGCGACAAGCAGATGGTCGGCTCCCTCATCATGGAGGGCAGCAACGAGATCGGCTACACCCCGACAACCCATATGGAGAACCTGCGCGTCGTGGGCGGAACCGTGCTGTTCAACATGCCCCAGCTCATGGTCGCAGGCGACATGGACTGCAAGGCCTGCTCCGGTTCGGGGACGGCCGCCGTCGCCGCTCAGTGGGACGGTGAGTCCCTGGCGCTGTTCGACGTCGTCTACCACCTCCCGACCCAGGACATCCACCGCCCGTCAGTGGTCAAGGTTCAGGCCGTCTACGACGCCCTGGCCGCCAAGGAGGACAGTAAGGTCACCGACCAGGTCGACTCCGCGGTGCTCTCCTCCCTGGATGAGCCGGCCGGCTCCACGCAGGCCGGTGACGCCACGGCGCGCAGCGCCTACCTGCCCAAGGGAGGCAAGGTGGCCTCCTGCCTGCTGGCGGGCCCCAAGGACTCGTTGTTCGGGACCATGGTGATCTCTGAGGATCTGGCTCCCGGGTCGATCCTGTGCCCGATCACCTCGGAGGATCAGTCCAAGCCCTGGATGCAGCCGCTTCCCAACCGCCGCGCTCAGCTCGAGTACGGGGCCTGGCTCATCCTCACTCCCAGTGAGGACGGCTTCAAGGTCACCGGACTGGGGCACCGGAGGAGCTGACGCCCCGTGCGCGTTGTGGGGGTGCGCCGTCGA
>CAJZFF010000051.1 GCA_915069725.1 uncultured Actinomyces sp. | reverse complement strand
CCCGTGGCCGCGGCATCCTGGCGGCCAGTGTCGGAGGCGGCGTCCACCGCGAGTACGACCACTGAGGGCCCGGGCCCGAACTCAGCGCGGTGCTGGCTGAAGGGCCCACATCGGGCAGCACCAAAGGCTCGACCGCCGTTTCCCGGACGATCCGCTCCCGCCATCCTTCGAGCACCAACTCTTGGGCGACCTCGGCCGGGATGTGCACGGTGAGCGTCAGGCGGTATATGGCTCCAGTCGGGTCAACAAGCCGGACATCGGACTTAATCGTCTTTGATGCTTGCTGTGGTTGAGGAAAAGGTCAAGGCAGATATCAACGCCGCAAAGCCAATACCAACTCCGCCGAGCACAAAAACGAAAGGCGTTGAAGTAAGATCGGCGACCACGCCTCCCAGGGCCAGGCCCGCCGTCATGCCGAGGCTGACAACCGTACCGATTACCGCATAGACCCTGCCGAGGAAGCGTCGATCGATCGTCAACTGTATCTGAGCCGCCAGCGCGCCGCTCAACAGCACCAGGGGGATGCCTTGAACGAAGAAGGCCACCGCAGCGACCCAGAAACTGGGCCAGATTCCCGGAACAGCAAGAGTCAGTGCGTAGACTCCAAGAGCCAGGACGGTCACCCAACGAACGCTCACTGTGTCGGGGGTTACTAGCAGTGCAAGTCCACCGAGCAATGCGCCGACGGACGTGATGGCTAGCAGAAGGCCGTAGGTGTCGCCGCCACCTTCCAGCGCCTCCATGACGTAAACGACGAGAATAGACTCCGGCATCCAACCGAAGAGGTTCCAGATCCCGAATACCGCCACGATGTTGCGCGCGAAAGGATTTCGCCAAGTCACAACAAGGCCGTCCCGCAATTCCTTCATGAAGGTGCGCGTGCGAGTCTCAATAGTTGCGGCCTTCGGTTGGTTGTTAACTTTCGCTGCGCACTCTTCCCGCGCGTTCTCCTGCCTGCTCTCGTCGTGTTGTCCCTCGACTGACGACTGGCCAGGCATCAGTAAGTGCGAGCGCTGAAGAGAGTGTAGTGCGAGCGCAATGATGAGCAATATTCCCGCACTCAAAGTAAATGGCGTTGTCGTGGACCATCCTACCAAGGTGGCGCCAACAAACGGCCCGATAGCTCCGTTGCCAAGCTCTTGCACCCACCGAATGGTGGCATTTGATTTCAGGTATTCATTAGGTTCTGTTAAATCCGGGACAACCAGTACTGACGCTGCGTCATAGAATTCTTCTAATGTGCCGAATAAAAAGGCGAACGCACAGAGTAGCAGGATCGACCTGGCACCAAGGTAGAGCGCCACAGCGAGCCCCGCTAGAATGAGTGCGCGGGCCAGGTTGACCAGGTACAGGGTGCGCAACTTGCTCCATCGATCGAGCATGACGCCGATCGGTATGGAGAGGAACGCCTTAGGTAACGTTGCTACGGTGGCAACTAGTGCGACCTCCAGAGCTGAGTCGGCATATGCGGTGGTCAGCACCGCGAAGGCAGCGACCCGGATCCCATCAACGATGTTCGACCCCAGAGACACTGCGGCGAGCCGCCCAATCGGCCCACGTACTAAGGTCCGCGCGCTCATGAGACTACTTCCTTGTGTATCCAAACATCCGGTACTGATCGTCCATCCATGCAGCGATAGAATTTAGTAGGTCCGGCATGTTCCGGACCGACGCATCGGCATCCTTGAGGTGTCCTCCTTGGAACAATAAATCTGTGCGGATGTGGGATCAATCCCGGGCGTCGATAGGCGAGCTAGTGAATCTCCCGTGAAGGGGTGGCGACTACCTCGCTGTTTGCTGTGCGTGGCATACACGTGTACCACCGTGGCTACGTCCACCGCGAGTACGACCACGGAGGGCTCGCGGTCGAGATCACTCCTGCTGGGCGGGCGCTGTAGCGGGGCTGGAGAGCTCGTCCTGCGGTGGGGCGGCCGGGTCGTCGTCGATTCCCAGCTGGGCGGCCTCGCGCAGGGGAGGCTGCAGAACAGCGGCCCCCAGCACGATCGGAAGGTAGGCGGGCAGCACCGTCCAGGGCCCCACGAAGACGTTCTGCACCACGGTCAGGGCCGCGAAGAACAGCCAGGGCGTGGCCTTGAGACGTCCCAGGTCGCGCATCATCGCCGCCAGCGCCATTCCCGCGATGAGCAGCAGCAGCAGGCCGCCCGGGATCGAGGCCGCTGCCCACATGTCCATGAGACCCGAGTGCAGCTCGATGCGGCCGCCGAACATGAAGTTCTCGACGTAACCGTTCTCCGGGTCGTAGCCCAGGGCGGCCATGCCCTGCTTGGCCACCCACAGGTCCTCGAAACGGGGCTTGACGCCGGCGCCGTACCCCCAGGGCCGGTTCTGGAACAGCGCCCAGGAGGCCCCCAGCTCGGGGCGGGCGGACAGGAGCAGGCCCGCCGAGCTGGAGGACTGGGCGATGGTCCGGTTCTGGGCGTCCTCGCCCAGGGTCCCGGACTCCGAGGCCATGACCACCCCGACCATCGCCACGATCCCCACAACCGCCAGAACGAGGATCTGGGAGATCGCCAGGCGCCGGGGAGTGGGCACGTGCCATCGGGCCCAGGACGCCAGCGCCTGCCAGATGACCGTGCCCAGGATGATGGCCAGGAAGGCCAGGGTGGAGCGCGAGTCGGAGACGAGGAAGACGCCGCTGAGCACCAGCAGGGCCACGATCTGCACCAGCCGGCGCTGGTCGGCCACGAGGCTGAGGACCATGATCGTCACCGCCGCACCGATCCCGAACTTCCACGGGTTGGAGCTGGTCTGCAGCAGGGGCAGCGCGTCCAGGAACATGCCGAAGCCGACGGCCAGGGCCGCGCGCCTCGCGCCCAGCCTGCGGGCCCCCCACACGAAGACGGCCACCGCGCAGGGCACCGCCAGCAGGCTCAAGGTGGTGACCCGGCGGGCCCAGGCCTCGACGACGAAGCTGCTCTCGGCCAGCAGGGACATGATGTAGGCCGTGCCCGACGCCAGGATGGACAGCACGAGCAGCAGTGAGAAGCGGCGCGCCTTGCGCACAGCCGTCCAAGTGATGGGGACCGAGGCGAGTGCGACACAGTCCCCGACGCTCAGGGCTGCCGCCAGCTCGCGGCGCATACCCACGCAGACCAGCAGGACGACGGCGATCGCCATCTCCAGCCGCCGCCATGTCGTCCCCGGTTCGCGGCTCGATTCGGGATCAGCGTCCGACGGAGTCCCCGAGTCCTGGTGGGAAGTGCCCTGCGACCATGTCTGGGCCACGGCCGGTCAGGCGTCTTCCCGAGAGCGACGGCGCCCGATGATGAGCAACGGGTCCTCGACCTTGTCCTGCGGGTTCTTCTGACTCAGGAAGTACAGCAGGATCGCCATGATGGCGCCGGCGGCCAGCCCGATGGCGGTCCCGATCAGCGCGGTGGACATGGCCGACAGGCTCGAGGGGGAGGTGGGGGTCGTGGGGGAGTCGACCACCTTGAGGGTCGCGGTGGTGTTTCCCGCCTGCCCGGAGCTGGACAGGTCGCGGGCCACCGAGTCCAGAGCGGTCAGCTCGGCCTCGGCGATCCTGTGGGCGCGCTCGGGATCCGTGCTGGTGGCTCGGATCTCCACCAGGGTGGTGCCGGTCTTGCTTGTCACCGAGACGGACCTGCGCAGCTCGTCCTGACTGATCCCCGTGTTCTTGGAGACGTCCGCGAAGGTGCTCTCCGAGGTCCCGATCTCCACCAGCGTCGGCATGATGGAGGTCAGGTAGTTGAAGGTGTTGGGGAGGTTGGCCTCACTGTTCTCCACACCCAGATTCGCATTGGCGGTGGAGGTGTACTGCGCCGGCGTCAACAGGCCGAAGACAGTGCCGATGATGGTGCCCAGCACAACGTGCATGACCACCAGGACTGCGTTCTTGCGCAGCGCGATGATGAGGGTTTCCGGGTCCATGGGTTCCGTTTCGGTGATTGCGGGAGCAACAGAATAGCGCGCCGTTTGGGGCAAGAGCCGGGCACGGGAAGTGACTCACCTCCTTCCCGGGCACTTCTCAGAACTCCTTGGGTCGTTGGGGTTGGAGGATTGTTGGCACTCGCAGGGCGATCGACCGGTCGGGTAGTGACGAATGCAACGGCCCTCTGCCAGGCGCAGTGGGACCAACGACGATGCGAGGGTGAGCGACTCCTCGGTGGCGCTCAGGGGGCGCCGGGGGACTCGGTGGCGCCGTGGCGGTGGACGGCGCTCTCGGTGCGCAAGTCGGCTCCCTGCCCCGAGGCGTCCTCGGAGCCGTTTGAGTTGTCTGCGGGGCCGGAGTGGAGGGTGGGCTCGGCCTTCATGCCGCGCAGGCCGTTCCACGCGAGGTTGACCATGTGGGCGGCCACCTCCTCCTTGCTCATCGAGCGGTTCTCCAACCACCACTGAGCCGGCATGGCCACGATACCCACCAGCATCTGGGCGTACAACGGGGCCGTACGCGGGTCGAGGTCGTGGGCGGCGAACTGCGAGGCGAGGATCCCGGAGACCTCGATGGCGACGTCGGCCAGCAGCGTGGAGTAGGTGCCGGCCGCGCGGTCCGAGCCCGCCGAGAGGATGCGGAAACCGTCGGGGGAGTCCTCGATGTAGGTCAGCAGGGCCAGGGCGGCCCGCTCGGCGACCCGTGAGGCCGAGCCGGAGGCGTCGGAACCTCCCTGTGTGTGCCGTTCGGCCTTCGGCGCCGCCTCGGCGTCCGCGGCCGGGTCCGCAATCGCCGAGGAGATCGCGGCTGAGATCGTCGTGATCTCCCGGTCGACGACGACGGCGTACAGGCCCTCCTTACCGCCGAAGTGCTCGTAGACCACCGGTTTGGACACCTGGGCGCGGGCCGCCACCTCCTCCACGCTTGTGGCGTCGAAGCCGCGCTCGGCGAACAGCCCACGGGCCACGGCGATGAGCTGCTCGCGCCGCTCGCCCGCGCTCATGCGGGTGCGCTTGGCCGCCATGGCCCTAGCCCCTCTTGCTGTGGTCGGCCGGTCGGGTGTGACGACGGCGCTCGGACCACTGGGCGAAGCGCGCCGAGGCCAGGGCCCCGGTGCGGCGGGCCAACCGGTGGCTGGGGGCCTCGATGTAGCGCTGGAACAACCAGGTCAGCGGCGCCGAGACCAACGGCGCCAGGACGAGCACCCACCACGGCGACATTGAGTGCGTCAGCAGCCGCAGCGAGACCACGACCGGCTCGTGCACCAGATAGAGGGAGAAGGACATGAGCCCCAGGTACTGCACAGTGCGCGAGCGCAGCAGGCCGCGCAGCGCCCCGGCCCGCACCACGAGGTAGACCAGGTAGGCCGCCGCCGCCAGGGTGACCGCGTTGGCCAGACGCTGAGCCATGTGGCTCTCCATCCCCGGCCACCAGGCCAGGGTGATGAGCAGCAGGCACACCAGGGCCTGCGCCGTCGCCCAGGGCCGGGGGCGTTCGGGGACCGGGGCGGGGTTGTGCCCCCAGGCCCAGCCCATGACCGCGCCGACGGTGAAGACCGGCAGGTAGCTGCCCGAGCCGGGGCTGGCGGTGATGACGGGGACCGCCAGGGCCGCCACCACCGGCAGCCAGGAGAGCCGCCAGCGGGCGCACAGAGCCACCCCGAGGATCATCAGGGGCAGCACGAAGGAGAAGATCGCCTCGGCGTGCAGCGACCACAGGACGGTGTTGCGGTAGGCGTGCTTGGGGATGAGCAGGTACTCCATGAGCATCTGGCGTGCCCCGAGCCCTACGGGGTGGGTGACGGTCATCCAGTGACCCAGCGCCGGATCCTCCGAGCGCGGCACGAGCAGCATCGCGATGACCGCGAAGGTGGTGGAGGCCGCCGCTGGCAGCCACAGGCGCACGAAGCGCCTCGGGCCGTAGTCAACCCAGTCGAAGCGCCGCCCCTGGGCGTGGCGGCGGGCCACCGGGTAGGTCAGGGCCACACCGGACAGGACGAAGAAGATGAGGACGGCCTCATGGCCCGCCCACAGCAGGTGGAGAGGGCTCTTGGTGAGGATCTGGTTGAGGACCCCGGTAGGTACGGTGCGGGGCCGCGCCCCGACCTCCGCCAACGCGGGGACGGTCTCCAGGGCGTGGTGGATGAGCACGACGACGGCGGCCAGCCCGCGCAGCCCGTCGAGCTCGATGAGTCGCACCGCTGCCGGCTTGCCGGAGGAGGGAGGGGGAGCGGAGGGGGAACTGGACATGCCCCCATCCTGCCCTGTCCTCCTGGCCGACCGCGAAGCCCGGGGAGTGTGGCATGCGCCCCGCACAGGTGGGAGACCCGGTGCTGAACACGATTGGGGCGCGACCGGGTGTGACCGGGGCGCGCTGAACCGCCGCGTAAGGTGCCGAGCGCGACCGGGACATGAGAGACTGTCCCGGCGTCTCGCCCCTCGCCGTCGGGCCTGGGCCGGGATGTGTCCTTCCGCCCTGGTGTAGCGGCAGCACGCAGGCCTTTGGAGCCTTGAGGCCCGGGTTCGAATCCTGGGGGCGGAGCGGCGTAGCATGAGCGGCGTTGGGGTTCCCTCGCTCTCACGCCCGACGGCGGTCACCCGGTCGCCGGTGGGATACGCGCCAACCGTCCATCCGTACCTGATTTCAGAAACCGTTGGAGTCCGTCCCCGGCCTCCGCCCGGTCGCGGCCGGAGACGTCGGGAGCCCGGGCGCGAACCTGTGAGAAGAGGACACGTGACGCCTACCGCACCCGCCGCCGTCATCGTCATGGCCGCAGGCAAGGGAACTCGTATGCGATCGGTCACCCCCAAGGTCCTGCACCGGATCGGCGGTCGCAGCCTGGTGGACCACGCCGTCACCGCAGCCAGGGGGCTCGAGCCCCAGCACCTCGTCGTCGTCGTGCGCCATGAGCGCGATGCCGTCATCGCCCACCTCGCCGAGGTCGCCCCCGACGCCGTCCCGGCCGACCAGGACGAGGTCCCCGGCACCGGGCGGGCCGTCGCCTGCGGGCTGGCCGCCCTGCCCGAGGACCTGGATGGCCCCGTCGTCGTCACCAGCGGGGACGTCCCGCTGCTGGACACCGCCACCCTGAAGGAGCTCCTGGCTCAGCACCATGAGCGCGGGGATGCCGTCACCCTGCTGACCACCGAGCTCGAGGACCCCACCGGCTACGGGCGCGTCGTACGCGAGGCCGACGGCACCGTCTCGGCCGTCGTCGAGCAGCGCGACGCCAGCGAGGCCCAGCGCGCCATCCGCGAGATCAACGCCGGCGTCTACGTCTTCGACGCCGCCCACCTGCGCACCGCCCTGGCGACCCTGGGCACGGACAACGATCAGGGCGAGGTCTACCTCACCGACGTCGTCGCCCACGCCCACCGGGCCGGACGGTCCACCAGCGCGCTGGTCGCCACCGACCACTGGCTCGTCGAGGGCTGCAACGACCGCGCCCAGCTCGCCGAGCTCGGCGCCGAGCTCAACCGCCGCGTCCTGGCCGACTGGATGGCCCAGGGCGTCGGCGTCGTCGACCCGGCCTCCACCTGGGTGGACGTCACCGCTGAGCTCTCCCAGGACGTCACCCTCGAGCAGGGCGTCCTCGTGCGCGGAACCACCCGGATCGGCCAGGGCGCCCGCGTGGGCGCCTACGCGATCCTCACCGACGCCGTCATCCCGGCCGGCTGCGTCGTGACCCCCTTCAGCCAGCTCGACGCCGACGCCGCCCAGGCCTGACGCATGAGCGCAGCGCAGCTTCGGCCCCGACCGGTCCGGCCGTACGGGGCGTGCCGGGCATGCCGGCCGGAGCGATCACTGACCTTCACCTCCGTCTCCAACAGTCACATCGAGGGCCGCACCGGCCGTGAGAAGGGAACCACGTCATGACGGGCATCATTACCAAGGGTGAGAAACGGCTGGTCGTCGTCTCCGGGCGCGCCCATCCCGAGCTCGCCCAGGACGTGGCCAGCGAGCTCGGCACCGAGGTGCTGTCCTCCACGGCCTACGACTTCGCCAACGGGGAGACCTACGTCCGCTTCAACGAGTCGGTGCGCGGCTGCGACGTGTTCGTCGTCCAGTCCCACGGCGACCGCGTCAACGACTGGCTCATGGAGCAGCTCATCATGGTTGACGCCCTCAAGCGCGCCTCCGCCAAGCGCATCACCGTGGTCGCCCCCTTCTTCCCCTACGCCCGTCAGGACAAGAAGCACCTGGGGCGCGAGCCCATCAGCGCCCGCCTCGTGGCCGACCTCTACAAGACCGCCGGCGCCGACCGCCTCATGAGCGTGGACCTGCACACCTCCCAGGAGCAGGGCTTCTTCGACGGCCCCTGGGACCACCTGTGGGCCCAGCCGGTACTCGTGGACTACGTGCGCACCCGCGTCGACCCGGCCAACGCCGCCGTCGTCTCCCCCGACGCCGGCCGCATCCGGGTGGCCGAGCGCTGGGCCAACCAGCTCGGCGGCACCCCGCTGGCCTTCGTCCACAAGACCCGCGACGTCACCCGCCCCAACGAGTCGGTGGCCAACCGCGTCGTCGGCGACGTCGAGGGACGCTCCTGCGTCCTGGTCGATGACATGATCGACACCGGCGGCACCATCGCCAAGGCCGTCCAGGTGCTCCTGGACTCCGGGGCGAAGGACGTCATCGTCGCCGCGACCCACGGGGTGCTCTCCGGGCCGGCCGTGGACCGGCTCTCCACCTGCGGGGCCCGCGAGGTCATCGTCACCGACACCCTGCCGATCCCCGCCGGCAAGCGCTTCGAGCAGCTGACGGTTCTGCCGATCGCGCCGCTGCTGGCGCGCGCCATCAAGGCCGTCTTCGACGACGGCTCGGTGGCGGAGCTCTTCGACACCGTCGGCGTCGCCGGCGCCTGAGGCCGGTAGGGTCAAGCGGGCCCCAGGGCCTGCGCGAGCCCGCCGCGCCCCCGTCTTCTGACATCGTGCTCCTGCCCTCGCCGGGCCCCATCGCCAGGGTCCGGCGAGGGCGTTTCTCGTGGGGCGTGCTGCCCATGACGGAGAGTCCGCTCAGAGTGCGGAGTAACCTTGAGATAACAATTTCATTGCAATCCAACCTCATGGTCGCGTAGCGTGACGTTGTCATCGATTCGTTTCTCCTTCGTTCCCTCTTC
>CAJZFF010000050.1 GCA_915069725.1 uncultured Actinomyces sp. | reverse complement strand
GGCGTTGTCCGAACGGAAATAGAGCACGCTGCCGCCCGCCTCAAAGTATTGCGGCGAGAAGCGCTTCTTGTTGTTGCTCCACGAGAAGTCGGTGCCCACCATCGAGGAGGTGGTGAGTCCCGTGTTGTTGTTAAATCCGCGCGGCCCGCCAAATCCGCGGTCGCCCACGTTGTTGTGGTTGGCAAAGACGGTGTAGCGTGTGCGGTCGGTGAAGCGCGTGGCAAAGAGGCGTCCGGCGTAAAGCCCCCGGTCGGCGTAGTCCCATCCGCCGCCGAGGTCGATGTTGGAGATGAAACGGCACTCCAGGCCCTCCTGGACGTAGGGCTTGAGTGCTTCGTAGACCATGACCGGCCCCAGGTCGGAGCCACCGATGCCGATGTTGACCACCGTCTTGATGGGCTTGCCGGTGATGCCGGTCCACTCCCCTGAGCGGACGCGGCGGGCGAAGGCGTAGATCTTCTCCAGGACCTCGTGGACGTCGGCGACGACGTCCTGCCCGTCCACGGTCAGGGAATCGTTTGCGGAGCGGCGCAGGGCGGTGTGGAGGACGGCGCGGTCCTCGGTGATGTTGATGTGCTCGCCGGCGTACATGGCGTCGCGGCGGCCCGGGACGTCCACCTGCTCGGCGAGCTCGACCAGGGCGTCGCGGACGTCGTCGCTCAGCAGGTTCTTGGACAGGTCGACGTAGAGGTCTCCCAGCTCGTAGGAGAAGCGCTCGGCACGCTGCGGGTCGTCGGCGAACCAGGCACGCAGGTCCGGGGTCATGGAGTCGTGGAGCTCGGTGAGGCGCTTCCAGGCGGGCGTGGTGGTGGGGTCAACCGGATTCAGCATGGCTACAGTCTATGGGCGTCACAGCCGCGCGCCACTGTCCGGCGCCAATCGTTCTCAGGATTGTGGGGTCCTGTTGGTTTCTGACGGCTGCGCGACTCTCCTCCGAGACCCGAGCCCGCTACCGGTCACTGAGAGCCTGACGATCGCTGATGGTCTGCTGTCGGTACAGGCTCGGTGAGAAGCCCAGGACTTGTCGGAAGTCGGCAGTCAGGTGGGCGTGGTCTGCGTAGTCGAGCTCGGCGGCCACATACGCAATGGTGAGAGACGGATCCTCCCGGAGCCGCTGCGCCGCTTCCTGGAGCCGGTAGCGTCTGATCACTGCGAGTGGTGGAAGACCGATGTATTTCTTACAGAGGCGTTGCAGGCTTCGGATGGAAAGACCGAGACGTCTCGCCAACTGATCGACACGCAGAATGCTTCTGTCGGAGGCGACGACGTCCTCCATCTTGTTGGCCATGAGAGCCATCGCTGGTGGCGGCCCAGTATGCTGCGCCACCCAGGCGGCCAGTGCGCTGGCGGCACGCTGTCCACCCGTCGTCGTGCTCGGGTCCGTCATAGCGCCGGCAACGGTGGCGTTCAGATCAGGGTCCTCGAGCGGCCGATGGGAATTCCGGATCAGGGACGGGGAGCACAGCGCGCCTGCCCCTGCAGGCCTGAGAAGGGCTCCGACGGCCCATCCTCGGCCTTCCAGCTCGTGATAGGAGATGCTTGTAATCGGGCCGTGCAAGGTGATCGAGGATTCCCCGTTGATCAGCGGTCGTGTCGGGCACGGCTCCTCACCTTTCCGGAACTGTCGCGGATCTTCAAGCGGAAGCGCCTCCGTCGTTCCTACAGTCGTTGACATGAGTACACGCAACGTATCCGGAGCCACTGGTCAGTACACGACTCACGGGACTCCGCACGGATTCACCAGTATCACACCGTTTCTGGCCATCGACAGCGCCGACCGGGCGCTTCGGTTCTATCGAGATGTCTTCGGGGCGCGCATTGTGGACAGTGTCGAGATCGAGGGGGCGGTCGTCCACGCGGAGCTCGACTTCGGTCACGGAAGGCTCCAGATCGGTGAGCCCTCCGCCTTGTCCGGTCTGGTTGCGACTCCGTCGGCAGAGCCGGTCTGCTACTCGATCGGTCTGTACTGCCCGGATGTCGATGCCACCGTTGACCGGGCTACCACTGCCGGAGCGACCTTGCTGGAATCGCCTACCACCTTCGTGTCCGGGGACAGGTTCGCCTCCATTCGCGATCCCTTCGGCGTGCGGTGGTCGATCATGACCCGGGTCGAGGACCTGTCCGAGGAGGAGAGCGCGGCGCGTGTTGCCCAGTGGGCCAAGGAGCAGGCCGCTTCCGGCGACTGAGTCCGTCCGGGGCTCAGCGCCGCTGGCGCTTCTCGCGCACACGCACCCCGATCTGGATGGGGGTGCCGGTGAAGCCGAACTCCTCACGCAGTCGGCGCTCGATGAAGCGCCGATATCCGGCGTCCAAGAAGCCGGTGGTGAAGATGACGATCCGGGGCGGGGCCACCTGGACCTGGGTGGCGAAGAGGATGCGGGGCTGCTTGCCGCCGCGCACCGGGTGCGGGGTGGCGGACTGCAGCTGGCCCAGGAAGCCGTTGAGCCGGCCCGTGGGTACGCGCGTGGTCCAGCCCTCCAGGGCGGCGTCGAGGGCGCGCACGAGCCGGTTGGTGTGCCAGCCGGTCCGGGCCGCCAGGTTGATGTGGGGGGCCCAGGAGACGTGGGCCAGGTCGTGCTCAACCTCCCACAGGAGCATCTTCTGACGCTCCTCGTCCACCAGGTCCCACTTGTTGTTGACCAGGACCAGGGCGCGGCCGGCATCGACGGCCTGCTGGACGACGCGCACGTCCTGCTCACTGATCGGCTCGGAGGCGTCCAGCAGGACGACGGCGACCTCGGCCTTGTCGATGGCGCCCTGCGTGCGCAGCACCGCGTAGTAGTCGGCGCCTCGTGACTGCTTGACGCGCCGGCGGATCCCAGCGGTGTCGACGAAGACCCACTGGCGCCCGTCGAGCTCGATGATCTCGTCGACCGGGTCGCGGGTGGTGCCCGCGGTCTCGTTGACGACGACGCGCTCCCTGCCCGCGATGGAGTTCAGCAGCGAGGACTTGCCGACGTTGGGCCGCCCCACGAGGGCGATGCGGTGCAGGTCCCCCTCCGGCGCCGCGGTGGCCACGGCGGAGACCTCCGGGAGGACCTCCATGACGGCGTCGAGGACCTCGCCGCTGCCCCGGCCGTGCAGGGCCGAGACCGGGAAGGGCTCTCCCAGCCCCAGGTTCCACAGGGTGGCGGCGTCCCCCTCCTGGGCCGGGGAGTCGACCTTGTTGGCGGCCAGGACCACCGGCTTGCCACTGCGGCGCAGCATGCGCACCACGCGGGCATCGGTCTCGGTGATGCCGACCTGGGCATCGACGACCAGCAGGACGGCGTCGGCCATCTCCACGGCGATCTCGGCCTGGGTGGCCACGGCGGCGTCGAGGCCGGCCACGTCCACCTCCCAGCCGCCGGTGTCGACGATGGTGAAGCGGCGCCCGGCCCACTCCGCGGGGTAGGAGACCCGGTCGCGGGTGACACCGGGGGTGTCCTGAACGACGGCCTCGCGGCGGCCCAGGACCCGGTTGACCAGAGTCGACTTGCCCACGTTGGGCCGGCCGACGACGGCCAGGACCGGCAGCCCGGGCTCGATGCTGTCGCCGGTGGGCAGGCCTCCGTCGGCCTCCAGGAGGGCGAGGTCCTCCTCATCGAGCTCGTAGTCGGCCAGGCCCGCGCGCATGGCCTGGGCCCGCAGGTCCTCCTCGGCGTCCCGCTGGGCGGCGGCGTCGGCGGCCTCCTCCACCAGGTCCAGGACCCGTTCAACGGACTGCTCCAGGGTCAGCTCCGAGGTGTCCACCAGGGTGACGCCCTCGGGCGCGGTGAGGAACTGGGAGACCGTGGCGTCGTCGCGGTCGCGGCGCACCACCTGGTCGCGCAGGGCGTCGGTGTCGACCTGCTTTCCGGCGGCTTCCAGGTCCCCGGCGCGACGAGCCAGGCGGGCCTCCTCCGAGGCGGTCACCAGCAGGCGGGCGTCGGCGTCGGGCGCGATGACGGTGGTGATGTCACGTCCCTCGGCCACGATGCCGGCGCCCTCGGAGAAGGACCCGGTGTGCCCGGTCGCCTCGAAACGGATGATCTCGCGCTGGCGGCGTGCCAGCTCAGCACGCACCTCGAGGTTGGTGGCGACCTTCGAGACGACAGTGGCGATGTGCGGGTCGCGGATCGCGGTCGATACGTCCGTGCCGTCCACGGTGAAGGTGGGGTGCTCGGGATCCAGGCCCATGTGCAAAGGCATTGCGGCGACGGCCTCGGCGACGGCGGCCCCGTCCTCCAGGTCGATCCCCTCGTGCTCGCACCACCAGGCGGCGGCCCGGTACATGGCACCGGTGTCCAGGTAGGCCAGTCCCAGCTCGGCGGCCACGCGCCGCGAGACGGTGGACTTGCCCGATCCGCTTGGTCCGTCGATCGCAACGACGATTCCCATGGTGCCCTCCATCAGGGTCCGATTGACGGTCATGAACTGGGCCAAGCGTCCCACACTTCGGCGCGGTACTGCGGATCAGCCCCCATGAGTACTGACACAGGCGGGCCTGTGCGGCGCATTGAACCGGTTTCAGCCCGCGACGACGCGCCAGCCCTGGGCGTCCAGTGCCTCCTCCAGCCGTAGGGCGGCCGCCGGAAGGACGGAGATGAGGGCGATGCCGGCACTCTGCCCGGCCGAGTGCTCCAAGGAGAAGTCCTCGATGTTGACGCCGGCGGAGCCGACGTCCGAGAAGAGCCTGCCCAGCTCACCGGCGGCGTCGGGTACCAGGACCTGGACCTCGGTGTAGCGGCGCGGCGCGCCACCGTGTTTGCCGGGGATGCGTGCCCGACCGAGGTTTCCCCGAGTCATGACGTCGGTGACCGCGCCGACGGCCCCGGGAGCGACCACACGTGCCGCTCCAGGAGCCATGTACTCCGGACTGTCCGGATCGCAGACTGCCGTCTCGATTCCCGTCACCAGTGCAGCCAGGTCATCACTGATCCGGCGCAGCAGGTCAACCACGGGCCCGGCATTGCCCACGATGATGGCCGACCACAGCCTGGGGTCCGAGGCCGCGATCCGGGTGACGTCACGAAGACCCTGCCCCGACAGGGCCAAGGCCCCCTCCCCCAGCTCCTCCAGCCGGGCGGCCACGAGTGAGGCGACGAGCTGGGGCACGTGGGAGACGGCGGCGACGGCGGCGTCGTGCTCCGCCGCCCCCATGCGCACCGGGGTGGCCCCCACATCGACCGCTAGGTTCCTGATGACCAGCTCCGCCTGCGGATCGGAGTCCTGACCGACAACCACCCAGGGGCGACCGGCGAACAGGTCGCAGTCCGCGGCGCCGGCGCCGGAGCGCTCCCGGCCGGCCATCGGGTGGGAGCCGACGTATCTGCGCGCCTGTGCTCCCGCCCGGGACCGGACCTCGGTCACGACCCGTTCCTTGACGGACGCCACGTCAGTGACGACGGCACTGGGGTGGGCGTTCAGCTGCGCGACGACGACGTCGGCGGTCACGTCGGGGGGCGTGGCCACGACGATGACCCGCGGCTCGGGGCTGTCCTTCCCGTGGAGCGTTCCCGCACCCATGTCGCGGGCCAGGGCCAGGGACGTGGGTGAGGTGTCGGAGAGCTGGACCTCGACACCCGCCGCCCGCAGCGCCAGGGCGAGCGAGGTTCCCAGCAGTCCTGTACCAACGATGAGCACCGGTCCACGCGTGGACACCGACGTCGGCGGCTCGGGCGTGCTCACAGCCCGACCTCCCGCTGCAACGCAGCGATCTCCTCGCCGCTGAGCGGACGGGTCTCACCGGGGCGCAGGTTGCCCAGCCGCAGCGGTCCCAGCCTGGTGCGCGCCAGGCGCGTGACCGGGTGGCCGACGGCGTCCAGCATGCGTCGCACGATGCGGTTCTTGCCGGAGTGGAGGGTGATCTCGACGATGGAACCGCGCGGCCCTGAGTCCTTGACGGTGACCCGGTCAGCCTTGGCCTCGCCGTCCTCCAGCTCGATGCCGCGCCGCAGCTTGCGCGGGACCCAGGGCTCGACCTGTCCCTCGACGATGGCGACATAGGTCTTGGCGATCTCAAAGCTGGGGTGCATGAGCCGGTGGGAGAGCTCGCCGTCGTTGGACAGCAGGAGCAGCCCCTCGGTCTCGGTGTCGAGGCGTCCGACGTGCACCAGGCGCAGCGAGTCGGGCAGCTCGGGGTGCTCGGCCAGGTAGTCGCGTCCGTACTGGGCCACGGTGGGGCGGCCCTCGGGGTCCTCCATGGTGGTCACGACCCCGGCCGGCTTGTGGAGCATGAGGGTGATGAGCTCGGGGTTGGTGAGGATTCGGCTGCCGTCAACGCGGATCTCCTGGGTCAGCGGGTCCACCCTGACGCCCGCCTCGGTGACGGTGATGCCGTCGACGCTGACGCGGCCGTCGGCGATGAGCTGCTCGCAGGCCCGGCGCGAGGCGACCCCTGCGTGGGCCAGGACCTTCTGCAGACGCTGCCCGGAGGCGACGTGCGGATCATCCTGGCCGCCCTTGGTGGCGCGCTCACGCATCTGAAGCAGACGGGACTCCTCGTCCTCGTCGATGGCCTCGGCGTCGAAGGCGGCCAAGTCGGAGGCGTCGGCCTGTTTGTCCAGCTCCTCGAGGTCATCCTCGTCGTAGAACTCCTGGGCCCCGAAGTCGCTGTGGGGCACGGAGTCGGTTCGGGCGTGGCGGTTCCTCGGGGTCATGGGGTCCTCCTACCGGCCATCTCATCGGCCTGTTCGACGATCTCCCCCAGTGCCTCGACACGAGGCAGGTAGGGAGCCAGGGGTGGTAGCTCGTCCAGGGAGTCGATTCCCAGGTACTCCAGGAACTCTCCCGTGGTCCGGTACAGGATCGCACCGGAGGTCTCAGCCCCGGCCTCCTCGATGAGGCCGCGGGCGTGCAGGGTGCGCATGACGCCGTCGACATTGACCCCACGGATCTGGGCGACGCGTCCCCGGGTGACCGGCTGCCGGTAGGCGACGACGGCCAGGGTCTCCAGGGCGGCCTGGCTCAGGCGCGCGGTGGCGCCGCCGATGATGAACTGCTCGACAAGGTCGGCGTGCTCGGGCACGGAGGCGAAGCGCCATCCGCCTGCCGCACGTCGCAGCAGGAATCCGTGAGCACGGCTGCCGGGTGCCTCTCCGCGGTACTCGGCGGCCAGGTTCTCGAGCAGCTCCTCGCAGACGCTGTCCTCCATGCCGAGGGCCTCGGCGATCGCAGAGGTGGTTACCGGCTCGTCGGCGACGATGAGGATGGCTTCAGCGGCACTGCGCAGCTGAGGCCCGGCGGCTTCACTCATGCGAATTCCTCCTCGAGCTCAGTGAGGTTCTCAGAGGTCATCATGCCGGTCAGGTCGTCCTGGCCTCCGCACCAGGTCACGGTGATCTCGCCCATGGCCTCGGCCTGGTCCAGCTCGGCGCTGCCCTGCCGGTGGAGAATGAGCAGCGCCAGGAAGCGGGCCACCACGACTGCGGTGCGCTCGGCGTCCTCAATGATCTGGGCGAAGGTCAGGGTTCCGTGACTGCGCAGCCTGCCGGCGATGAGGCTGAGCTGTTCACCGACTGGTACTCGCTCGTGCAGGTGGACGGTCTGGACGCCCGGATCAGTGGGCCGGGTGAAGGCGCCCACCGCCAGCCGGGTCAGCTCCTCGGGGGTGATAGTGGCCACGAGCTTGGGAAGCAGCGCCGCCAGATGTGGTTCCAGGGCGACGATGCGGGGGTAGCTGCGTGCAGAGGTCTCCGCCCGGTGGCGGAAGGCCGCTGCGGCCTCCTTGAAGGCCCGGTACTGCAGGAGCCTGGCGAAGAGCAGGTCACGGGCCTCGAGCAGCTCGAGGTCGGGCTCCTCCTCGTTCTCGTCGTGGGGCAGAAGGCGGTGGGCCTTGAGCGCCAGGAGGGTGGAGGCCACGACGATGAACTCAGATGCGCGCCCCAGGTCCCAGTCCGAGCGCATGTGGGCGATGAAGTCGTCGGTCACCTCGGCCAGTGCCAGCTCGGTGACGTCGAGCCGCTTGCGGGCGATGAGGCTCAGTAGCAGGTCGAAGGGGCCTTCGAACTGGGGCAGCGTGACGCTGAATCCGGGCAGCCGGGGCGGCCCCTGCTCCTCCGGCTCAGGCGACATCGCCGCGGGCGATGACCTCGCGGGCCAGCCGGCGGTAGGCGTCCGCACCGGGGTGGGAGGGCGCGTAGCTGGTGATCGGCTCGTTGGCCACGGAGGCGTCCGGGAACTTGATCGTGCGCCGGATGCGCGTGTCGAAGAGCTGCTCGCCGAAGGCCTGCTCCAGGCGCTCAAGCACCTCCCGGGAGTGCAGGGTGCGGGAGTCCACCATGGTGGCCAGGATGCCGTCGATCTCCAGGGTGGCGTTGAGACGGTCCTTGACCCGCTCGACGGTCTCCACCAGGAGCGCCACCCCGCGCAGGGCGAAGAACTCGGTCTCCAGCGGGATGATGACGCCGTGGGAGGCGGTCAGGGCGTTGATGGTCAGCAGCCCGAGTGAGGGCTGGCAGTCCACGAGGATCACGTCGTACTCGTCGAGCACCGGACGCAGCACCCGCTTGAGGGCCTGCTCGCGGGCGACCTCGTTGACGAGCTGGACCTCTGCGGCGGACAGGTCGATGTTGGCCGGGACGATGTCCAGCCCCTCCACCGTGGTCTCGTGGATGACCGTGCGGATGTCCGGGCGGCTGGCGACGAGGAGGTCGTAGATGGTGGAGTCGAGCTCGTGGGCGTTGATGCCCAGGCCGGCCGAGGCCGCTCCCTGGGGGTCGAAGTCGACGATGAGGACCTTGCGCCCCAGCTCGGCCAGGGCCGCGCCGAGGTTGATCGTCGTCGTGGTCTTGCCGACGCCGCCCTTCTGGTTGCACATGGAGATGACCCGAGCGGGTCCGTGCGACTCCAGCGGCGCGGGAACGGGGAAGTCCTTCTCCTCGCTCTCGTCGGTGCCGGGGTTGTCGATCAGGCCTGGCTGGATGGAGTCATTCACGTTATCCAGCCTAGTCGAAAGCCGACCGACATCGCCCAGTTCAGACGGGACACGCCAGAGATCAAAGCCGACAGAACCCCGCTTTCAGCCGCGGCCCGGTGTGCACTCAGGCTTCCCCCACCAAGACCTGGGGGAACGGCCCTCGCCTGCGGGTTCATCGATCAGGCCAGAGCCCGCGGGTGGCTGGTGGCGTAGACCTCCCGCAGGTGGTCGACGGTGACCTTCGTGTAGATCT
>CAJZFF010000049.1 GCA_915069725.1 uncultured Actinomyces sp. | reverse complement strand
CGTCGGGCCGCCGTGAGTGGCCCAGCGGGTGTGTCCGATGCCCGCGGTGGCGGGGGCCGGCGGAGTGGCCTCCAGGAGCGTGCGCAGGCCGGAGAGCTTGCCCGCCTCCTTGACGACATCCAGGCCGGAGGGACCCACCAGCGCGACGCCCGCAGAGTCGTAGCCGCGGTACTCCAGACGGCCGAGGCCATCCATGAGAACGGTCAGGGAACGGGAGGAACCAGTTTCACTCGGAGGGCCGACGTGGCCGACAATTCCACACATGCTCCGATCGAATCATGCTGGCGCGGCGTTGACAACGAGCGCCGGGACACGTCGATGTGATCTCGGTGTGATCTCAGTGTGACCTCGATTCCCCGCCGGAGCTCCACCGCCGCCCCGACGAGTCCCATTCACCCCTCGGAGATTGTCCGCCGGGCACCTTCATTTGCGACACTGTGTCAGTGACATCCGAGCTGAGCGACCCGAGTGACCTGGGTATTCCGGACGCCTCGCCCTACATCGAGCTGGACCGGGACCAGTGGTCCGCCCTGGCGTCCTCGGCGCCGCTGCCGCTGACCCAGGCCGATGTCGAGAAGCTGCGGGGGCTGGGCGACCCCATCGACCTGGCCGAGGTCGACGCCGTCTACCGGCCCCTGACCGCTCTGCTGGAGGACTACATCGCCACCTCGCGCGAGCGGGCGCACCGCACCGGCGCCTTCCTGGGGGTAAGCGAGCCGCCCACGCCCTTCATCGTCGCGGTGGCCGGGTCGGTCGCCGTGGGCAAGTCGACGACGGCACGTCTCATCGCCCACCTGCTCGCCCGCTTCCCGGACACGCCCCGGGTGGATCTGGTGACCACCGACGGCTTTTTGCTGCCCAACCGGGTCCTTGAGGAGCGCGGACTCATGGCCCGCAAGGGCTTTCCCGAGTCCTACGACCGTCGCGCCCTGCTGGAGTTCGTCGCGGCAGTGAAGTCCGGCAGCGAGCACGTCCAGGCGCCCGTCTACTCCCACACGGTCTACGACATCGTCCCGGACCGGCACGTAACGGTGGAGCGCCCCGACATCCTCGTGCTGGAGGGGCTCAACGTGCTCCAACCCGCCCCGCGGGGGTCGCGGCCGGGGGCCTCGGCGCTGGCGGTGAGCGACTTCATCGACTTCTCGATCTACGTCGACGCCGACCCCGACGACATCCGCCGCTGGTACCTGGACCGCTTTCTCACCCTCAAGCACACGGCCTTCACCCAGCCGGGCTCCTACTTCCGGCGCTTCGCCGAGATCCCCGACGACGTGGCCCTGGCTGGAGCGAATGAGATCTGGGAGAGCGTCAACCTGGTCAACCTGCGCGAGAACATCGCCCCCACCCGAGGGCGGGCCACCCTGGTCCTGACCAAGGACGCCGAGCACCGCATGAGCCGGGTCCTGCTGCGCAAGTCCTGATTCCTCGTCTTCCTCGTCCTCGCGCGCGAGGCTCTCGTGGGCACGAGCCGCCTGGGGCGGGAAGTCGACAGTCGGTTCACCGGAAGGGGCGAGTCGGGTCGCCCGCAGCCTCCCTACTGGCCTTGGGCGCGCACTGCACGAGGGTCGGGTGCACTCCCGGTAGGTGGGACCTTCGTGCAGTGCGCACAACCCCTGGCCAGTAGATCCCCACCCTCGTGGAGTAGACCGCACCAGAAGAGGGACATGCCCGAACCGGCATCAGACATGCACCGTCAGCAACCCGAAGAGGGGCCAAGGATGTCCACATCGGTGACAAAAGGCCCAGACCGTTCTCGTGGTGACGAAGCAAAACCGCATGATTCCAAGGTTCTCGTTCACACGATCTGAGGTTCGAAGGTCCCATTGTCACCGATGGGGACACCAACATGCCGATTCCCCGAAGAGTCCGGTGCAGCGGACCTACCAGCCCCTAGGTCAGCGCGCCGCCGAGCAGCTCATGGGCTCTACCAGGATGCTCACCCGGGTGGTCAAGGCGATCCGGGAAGCATCGAGGATCGTGGCCTCACGCGGTATTGACCTGAGGCGCTACCGCAGCGAGATGCTCGTCTACCGGCTGCCGACCGCCGTGTCCGCACCCCTCATGAAGCGGATGTTCGCCAGGAATCTCCTCACCCGACGAATCATGACGCTGCATGGCAACACCGCTGACCTGTTGTTCGTGTGCCGGACCGTCTACGAGCAGGGCCGGACCAACGGAGTCTCTGCGCCCATCTTCTACGAGAGCTACGAAGCGGCCCGAGACAAGGCCACCCGCCACGATCAGCACCTACCTGGCATGGTCCGTAAACGGAACGAAACGGCGTGAAACCGAGTGGCGTCGCAGTGAAGCCGCGGTGAAACCGCCGGGGTCCAGCCTTGGCGGCATGGCAACACGAACAGCAAACGAATCGCTCTCACCGGGCGAGACACCGGCCATCAGGACCGATGGCCTGACCCGCACCTTCGGCTCCTTCACCGCCGTCGACCGCCTGGACCTGGAGATCCCCACCGGCATCGTCTACGGCCTGCTCGGCCCCAACGGTGCCGGCAAGTCGACGGCGCTGCGCATGATCACCACCCTGCTGGCCCCCACCCGGGGCCGGGCGATGGTCCTGGGGCACGACGTCGTCCGCGAGCGCCACGCGGTGCGCAGCCTCATCGGGGTGACGGGCCAGTACGCCAGCGTCGATGAGACGCTCACCGGCTCGGAGAACCTGCGCCTCTTCGGGCGCCTGCTGGGCCTTGGCCGGCGTCGGGCGCGGGAGCGGGCAGACGAGCTGCTGGCCGCCTTCAGCCTGACCGAGGCAGGCGGCAAGCGGGTGAGCGGTTACTCCGGTGGGATGCGGCGGCGACTGGATCTGGCGGTCTCGCTCATCTCCCGTCCTCCGCTCGTCTTCCTCGACGAGCCCACCACTGGTCTGGACCCGCGTACGCGTGAGCAGATGTGGGACGTCATCCGCTCCCTGGTGGAAGGCGGCTCCACGATCCTGCTGACCACTCAGTACCTGGAGGAGGCCGACCGTCTGGCTCACCGGGTCGGCATCATCGATGCCGGACGGCTCATCACCGAGGGCACCCCCGATGAGCTCAAGGACCGGGTGGGCAGCAGCTCCCTCGTGCTGACACCGGCGACTCCCGAGGACCGGGAGGCCACTGCGGCGATCATCGAGCGGGTGACCGGTCACGCCCCGGCGACCGTCGACCAGGGCACCCACCTGCAGGCACCGCTGAGCGAGGCCTCGGTGGCCACCGAGGTGCTCGTGGCCCTGCGCGACGCCGGGCTGTCCCCCAAGACCGTCTCCGTGGATCGTCCCAGCATGGACTCGGTCTTCATGGCCCTCACCGGCCAGCCCCATCCCCATGGGGCCGACGACGCAGCCTCCCCCGACTCCGCTACGCCGTCGGCGCCCTCACCCACATCCCCATCCGCCCGTCCTTCGGATATCAAGGAGCAGTCATGACCTCCCCCGCAGCAACAGCACCCACCATGTCGACTGGCGCCGGTTCGCACCCGAGCCTGACCCGCTTCAGCGAGACGCGGCTGGTCCCGGACACCCTGGCCATGGCCTGGCGCTCGCTCATCACCATGGTGCGCAACCCGGGCGAGTTCTACGACATCCTCATCCAACCGATCATGTTCACCGTCATGTTCGGTGAGATCTTCGGCGGCGCCATCGCCGGCGACGTCAAGGCCTACCTGCCCACAATCGTGCCGGGCCTCATCATCATCAACGCACTGACCACGAGCCAGAGCGTGGGCGTGGACCTGCGCGAGGACATGGACAAGGGCGTCTTCGACCGCTTCCGCACCATGCCGATGTCCCGTATCGCGCCGGTCCTGGGGCCCATGGTCTCCGACATGCTGCGCTACCTCATCTGCACCTCGTTGACCGTGTTCACCGGCTACGTCCTGGGTTACCGGCCCGTCAACGGCTGGTCCGGGGCGCTGGGCGCCATCGCCCTGGCGGCCGGCTGCGCCTGGGCCATCGCCTGGATCTTCCTCTTCCTGGGGACGGTCTTCTCCTCGGCCCAGGCGGTCACCTCCTTCACGGTGATCGTCCTGTTCCCGCTAACCTTCCTGTCCAACGCCATGGTGCCCACCTCGACGCTACCGGGATGGCTCAAGGCCTTCGTGCGCCACAACCCGGTCTCGCACATCGTCGACGGCGGCCGGTACCTGCTGGACGGGACAGCGGGCTCAGCCGGGGACGTGCGGGCCGCGATCATCGGCTCGCTCCTGATCCTGGCCGTCATGGCTCCCCTGACGGTCGTGCGCTACCAGCGGCGCAACGCCTGAGCCGCAGCTCAGGGACTCAGCCGACCTCGCCCGCCAGACGGCCGGCGAGGTCGGCTGCGTGAGCCACGAGCCCGCCGCGGTCCAGGGACCGAATCCTCTCCTCGGCCTGTGCCAGCGCCCGGGCGTCCAGCCTCTCGGTCCGGCTGCGCAGATAGTCGTGGGAGAGCAGGCGGCAGGTCTGGTTGGTGCCCACGGCCAGGGCGGTGGCGACCAGCTCGGCCCCTACTGCCCGCCGGTCGGAACCCGCGTCCTCAGCAGCCACGGCGGACAGGCCGACGGCTGCCGCGAAAGCCATGAGCGTGGGAATGTCACGCTGCCGTGGAGCCGGATCGGAGAGGATCTCACGCAGCAGGGAGGTGGCTCGGGCGCGGATGGCTCCGGCATCGAGCTCGACGGCGTCGTCGGGGCTGAGCTCGACGTCGGTGACCAGACACATGCTCAGGATGTAGAGCTCCCACTGGGAGCCCGATCCCAGGATGGAGCGCCAGTTCCCGGCGTAGCGCAGGCTCACGCGCTGGATGAGGGCGGCGGTGCGCACGTTCCCGCGGGTGAGCTCCAGCTCGCCGCGCACGGAGCGGGCGATGAAGCGCATGGTTCCCGGCAGGTCGACCGGTTCCAGGCTCTCCAGCAGCCTGCTCGCCGTCTCGGGGCGCGGATCGAGGTAGACCGCGCAGTAGGCCCCCTCCATGTGCAGTGTCGTGCGGAAGAACTCACCCCAGCTGGGCAGGACCCGCTCCAGGAGCACCTGGGCGCGCGAGCAGGCGTCGACAACCTGGCTGTAGCGCCCCAGGGACATGAGCACCTGCAGCCGGTGGAGATGCAGCTCGAGCAGGTGAATGCCGGCCAGGTCGTGGCCATGGAGCCGTCCCAGGAGGGCCTCGATGGTCTCCAGGGAGGCCTGAGGATCGCCGTCGTCCTCCTGCTGGGCGGCCAGGCAGCGGGTCGCCGCCCAGGCGACCCAGGGGTCGGCGTCGCCTGTCAGCTCGGGCCACTGCTCGTCGCTCGCACGCAGGAAGCGCCTGACCCGGCTGAACGGCCCCTCACCATCGAAGGAGGCCGGCAGCAGAGAGCGGACCTGTGCGGGCACGTGGCTCAGGAGCCCGAAGAGGGTGACGCACAGGGCCAGGACGCTCAGGCCTGCCTCATTGCCGCGCGAGTCCCGGGCAGGTTGGACAGCGGGAGCGATGAGGCGCGTACCGTAGTCGGCGATACGCTCATAGCTCCAGGTGACGCTCCACAGGCGCATGAGGGCGGCACCGATGAGGCAGATCGCGTCGCGCAGCTCCGCCGGCAGGCGATCCGAGCCGTGGCCGTCGGCCTGGCCCAGAAGCAGGTCGAGCTGTTGAAGGATGACGGCCTCATCGTGGGCGACCTGCCGGAAGAGACGGTCGTGGCGGCGCGCCTCGGGGTGATGGGCGTCGCCGAAGTCGCCGGCTTCCATGGGAAAACGGATCTGGGAGCACAGGTCCACCGCCCACTGGTGCAGGGCCGCGCGGGCCTCGGCCTCGTCGCCGGAGGCGGACAGCTGCTCCAGAGCGAAGTCGCGGACGGTGACGAGCATGTGGAAACGGGGCAGGCCGTGGTCACGCACCACGAGCAGGGAGTGGGAGACCAGGGCGTCGAGGAGGTCGGCGGCCTGCGCACCGATGAGCGCCTCCGCAGGCACGAGGGTGAAGCCGTCCGCGAGCAGGGCCAGCCGGGCCAGGGCACGACGCTCGGCGGCGTCGAGCAGGTTCCAGGACCACTCGATGACCGCTGTCAGGGTGCGCTGACGGGCCGGGGCGTCGCGGGCAGCGGTGAGCAGATCGGGTCTACCGGGCAGGCGCTCGGCGATCTGGCCGACCGACAGGCTGCGGGTGCGGGCGGCCGCCAGCTCAATGGCCAGGGGGATGCCCTCCAACCGCCCCAGGAGCTCGCCTAAGTCGTCATCGTCGATGACCTGGTCGGGGCGAGCGGCCAAGGCGCGGGCGCGGAAGAGCTCGGCGGAGGAGACGGCATCGAGGGCATCGAGGCGGTGGACGTGCTCCGCGGCCAGGTCGAGGGGGCGACGCGAGGTCGCCAGGACGCGCAGGTCGGGGCAGGCGACCAGGAGCGGCCCGATGAGGTCGGCCGCCTCACCGGCCAGGTGCTCGCAGTTGTCCAGCACCAGGACGGTTCCGGGCTGGGAGAGGGCGGCGGCCAGATCGCGGTGCGGGTCACCGTTGACGACTGCGGAGCCTCCGATTGCGTCGAGCACGACCCTGGCCAGATCGGCTCCGGGTGACACCTCGGCGAGGGCGACGACGTAGACGGCGGGGCGGCGGCTGCGGGCCGCCACCACCTGGGCCAGGGTGGTCTTGCCGACCCCGCCGGGGCCGGTAAGCGTCACCAGACGGTGGGTGCTCAGGGCCTTGAGAACACCGGTCACGTCCGCCTCGCGCCCCAGGAAGTGCTCGGGCTCGGGCTGCAGGCCGTGGCGCACAGGGCTCTCGGCGGCCAGGACCGCCTCGTGGGCGGCGCGCATGGCCGGACCGGGCACGGCTCCCAGCTCACGCAGCCGACGGCGGTGCTGCTCATAGATCTCCAGGGCCGCAGCCGGTGAGCGCCCCCAGGACTCGGCGCGCATGAGGGCGGCCAGGACGGTCTCGTCGCCGCCGTCACGCTGGGAGGCCTCACGCAGCAGATCCGCGGCCCGCTCGTGCTCACCTGTGGCCTCCAGGGCGAGCCCCCGGTCGCGGCGGGCCCCCTCGGTCAGGGCTGCAGCCCGCTCTCGCAAGAGGGCCATAGGGGCGGCTCCTGCTCCACCGTTGTCATCGGCCTCGTCGGGAACGGGCACCTGGGGCAGTCGGTCGGTGAGATCGAGGACCTGCTCCCACTGGCCGGCGGCGGCGCAGGCTCGGGCGCGCTCCGCCCGATACGACAGGTCCCGGACATCAGCCTCCGCCTCCGCCAGCTCCAGTCGGTAGCCATCGCCGCTGCGCTCGACGACACCCTCCCCCACGACGGCACGCAGCCGGGAGACGACGACGTGAAGCGCCCGCAGCGGCCGGGCCGGGGCGTCGTCGGGCCACAGGGCCTCAATGAGGGCGGCGTCGCTCACCCTGGCGTCCTGGCTGCCGGCGAGCACGGCGAGCAGGTCAAGGCTCCTTCCGTTCAGGGGCCGGCCTTGCCAGGTCGGAGGCTCCGTCAGGAGAGCCAGGCGGTACGGGGAGGTCACGGGTCCATTCTCCCCCATCGCCGTGAGGCGGTGCTCCACAGGCCGGGGCCGATCGCGACACCGGCCACCGTCCTGGTGGCTGCGCCCGCGACCGGCCCCGGGGAAGGAAACCGCCGTCAGCTCACAGGCTGAGGTTGTTCTTGACGGTGTCGGCCAGGGAGCGGGCCACGCGGTCGGCCTCCTCCTGGGTGGCGGCCTCGACCATGACGCGCACGAGCGGCTCGGTGCCCGAGGGGCGCAGCAGGACCCGGCCGGTCTCGCCCAGGTCCTTCTCCGCGGAGGCCACGGCGTCCTGCACGGCCTTGTTGGTGCTGGCGGCACCCTTGTCGACGTTCTTGACGTTGATGAGGGTCTGGGGCAGGCGGGTGACGACGCTGGCCAGCTCGGCCAGCGTCTTGCCGGTGCGCTTGACGCGCGCGGCCACGTGCAGGGAGGTGAGCACGCCGTCACCGGTGGTGGCGTGGAGGGTGTCGATGACGTGCCCGGACTGCTCGCCGCCCAGGGTGTAGCCGCCCTGGAGCATCCGCTCGAGCACGTAGCGGTCGCCCACGCCGGTCTGGACGGTGCGGATGCCGTGCTCACGCATGGCCAGGATGAGGCCGAGGTTGCTCATGACGGTCACGACGAGTGTGTCGGAGCCGAGGGTGCCGTCGGCCTTCATGCCGATGGCGAGCATGCCCATGATCTGATCGCCGTCGACGAGCTTGCCGTCGGCGTCCACGGCCAGGCAGCGGTCGGCGTCGCCGTCGTAGGCCACACCCATGTCCGCCCCGACCGCTTTGACGTAGTTCTGCAGCTGCTCGGGGTGGGTGGAGCCGCAGTTGTCGTTGATATTGAGGCCGTCCGGGGAGGCGTTGATGACGATGACCTCGGCGCCGGCGGCCCGCAGCGCGGCAGGACCCACGACGGAAGCGGCGCCGTTGGAGGCGTCGACGACGATGCGCAGCCCGGACAGGTCGGTGGCGACGGAGTCGACGAGGTGGTTGATGTAGTTCTGGTCGGCGACGGTCTCCCCCTTGATGACGCGGCCGACGTCGGCGCCGGTGGGACGGTCGTTGACCGTGCCCAGAAGGGCCTCGATCTCGTCCTCGACGGCGTCGGCGAGCTTGTAGCCGCCGCGGGCGATGAACTTGATGCCGTTGTCCGGGAAGGGGTTGTGGGAGGCGGAGATCATGACGCCCAGCTCGATGTCCTGGGTGGCCGTCAGGTGGGCGATCGCTGGGGTGGGCAGGACGCCCACGCGGGTGACGTCGATGCCGGAGGAGGCCAGGCCCGCGCTGATGGCGTGGTCGAGGAACTCTCCGGAGGCGCGGGTGTCGCGGCCCACGATGGCGCGGGGGCGGCCGCTGCGTGAGCTCCGTGCGGCGGACGTGTCCTTGGTCAGGACGCGGGCCGCGGCCTCACCGAGCTGTACGGCCAGGGTGGGCGTGAGCAGGTCGTTGGCCAGGCCGCGTACGCCGTCGGTTCCGAAGAGACGAGCCATGGAAATCCTCCTGAAGGGTGACGAAACAGCACCATCCTGCCACGGGGCGCCGAACATCGGGGCCCAACCTTCAGCCAGCGCACAAGGTCTGATGTCCTGCGCCGACCCCGGCCCGGCGGCTCGCGCCCGAGATCGCGCCCCTCACCGCCATGCCTCGGACGCCTGTCGGCCGCATATCGACTGATGCGCCGCCACCCGGGAGGCTCCCCGCCACCCCTGACACATGACGACGGCGG